>CAYYRO010000006.1:44355-44482 GCA_964474075.1 uncultured Methylophaga sp. | reverse complement strand
CCAGAGTTTGAACCCAATATTTTGTGGCAGGAAAATACCGGCGATGGCGCAGCCAGCGCCTATGCCGATTTATCGCCCTGGCTGCAAAACGATCATATTTTCACTGTTGATGCCGAAGGTGATGTCC
>CAYYRO010000006.1:39704-44345 GCA_964474075.1 uncultured Methylophaga sp. | reverse complement strand
CCGCCTGAACCACTGGTTGAATTTGCACCAGAATTTGAACCCAAAATATTGTGGCAGGAAAATACCGGTGATGGCGCGACCAGTGCCTATGCCGATTTATCACCTTGGCTGCAAAATGATCTTATCTTCACCGTCGATGGAAAAGGTGATGTCCGCAGTTATCAGGCAAAAAACGGCCGCAGTGTTTGGCGTCAAAAACTGAAAGTTGCTGTTGCCGCGGGTGTTGGCGGTGGTGCTGGCAAGATTTTAATAGGTAGCCAGCAAGGTGAGGTGATTGCGCTTGATGACCAAAATGGTGACATTCTCTGGCGCCAGCGTTTGAGTAGTGAAGTGTTGGCCCCACCCAAAGCAAACGAAAATGTAGTCGTTGTGCGAACTGCGGATGGTCGTGTAACAGGCCTGTCAGCTGATAAAGGGAATGTACTGTGGAATTATCAGCGCAGCGTGCCATTGCTCAGTTTACGTGGTGTCAGTGCCCCCCAGATTGTCGGTGACCGGGCACTGGCCGGCTACGACAATGGCAAACTGGTGGCATTATCGTTAACTGACGGAAAAGTCATTTGGGAAAAAAGTGTGGCTGTACCACGCGGTAGAACCGAATTGGAACGGCTTGTGGATATTGATGCAGATTTAAAAATTGTCGATAACACCGTTTACGCTGCAGCTTATCAGGGTAATTTAGCAGCTTTTGATGTCGATACCGGCAATCAGCTCTGGAGCCGTGAAATCTCTTCGAAAAGTGGCTTTGATGTTGCAAACGGCGAGGCCGTCTATATTACCGATGAAGACAGCTATGTCTGGGCTATTCAGGACGGCAGCGGTGATTCACTGTGGCGACAAACCCGATTGTTGCGCCGTAATGTCACTGCGCCGGCTATTGTCGGTGATTATATTGTTGTCGGTGATCTGGAAGGTTATTTACACTGGCTTGCCCGCTCAGATGGCCGTTTTGTCGCACGTCAGGAATTGAATGATGTGCCTATTACCAGCCAGCCAGTCGTAGCTAACGGTATTTTATACGTAATGAGTAGCGACGGACGTTTAACCGCCATTGAGACCCCCTAAGTGAAAGCAGTTGTTGCCCTTGTGGGCTGTCCGAATGTTGGTAAGTCGACCTTATTCAATCGTTTAACACGTAGTCGCGATGCGCTGGTTGCAGATTTTGCCGGCCTGACGCGGGATCGTATCTATGGTCAGGTGCGCCATGAAGAGGCCGAGTTTATCCTAATTGATACCGGTGGTTTGACCGATCAATCGGATAACATGGCTGATCTGATGCGCAAACAGGCACAGTTGGCGATTGATGAAGCGGATCTGATTTTGTTTATGGTGGATGGCCGTCACGGCCGTTCCCCCTCGGATGAACTCATCGCCCAATTGCTACGCAATGTTGGCAAGCCGGTGATGTTGATTATTAACAAAACCGAAGGCGAGCAGCGGGAAATTGCTGCAGCAGATTTTTATTCACTGGGTATGGGGGAGCCGGAAGTTATTTCAGCGTCTCAAGGCCGCGGTATTGATGGTTTGTTAAACCGCGTTGTTGCCGCGTTACCAGCTGCCTCCGAAGAGCCTGAAGACGATGATGATGCCGATGCTGAAGATGGCCGTATCCGTCTGGCTGTTGTTGGTAGGCCCAATGTCGGTAAATCAACATTGGTTAATCGCTTGCTGGGTGAGGAAAGGGTAGTCGCCTTTGATGAGCCGGGCACTACACGTGACAGTATTTATATTCCCTTTCAAAAAGATGATACGCATTACATTTTGATTGATACCGCGGGGGTCAGGCGACGCTCGAAAGTATCTGAAGCGCTGGAGAAATTCAGTATCGTCAAAACATTGCAGGCTATTGAGGCTGCCAATGTAGTCATGCTGGTTCTGAATGCCCAGGAAGGTATTGTGGAGCAGGATCTGCATTTAGCTGGATTGATTATTGAAAGTGGCCGGGCAGTGGTCATCGCTGTTAATAAATGGGATGGGCTGGAAAAGCAGGAACGCGAATGGGTGGCGACCAATATTGAACGGCGCTTACCGTTTTTAAGTTTTGCCAAAACACATTTTATCTCGGCCCTTCATGGTAGTGGCGTTGGTTTGTTGCTCAAATCTGTCAAGCAGGCTTATGGATCGGCGCTGACAAAGATCCCAACCCCTCGTTTAACCCGGGTTTTGGAAGATGCTGTTGCTGATCATCCGCCACCATTGGTCAATGGTCGGCGTATTAAATTCCGTTATGCACATCTGGGCGGAAAAAACCCGCCACGTATCATTATTCACGGCAACCAGACAGAATCGACGCCACAAAGCTACCGGCGTTATCTGGAAAATTATTTTCGAACAGCATTAAAACTGCATGGCACGCCAGTGATGGTTGAATTTAAGACCAGTGATAATCCGTTTCGGGATAAACAACTTCAGCCGAGTCAGAAGCAACAAGAAAAACGTCAACAAATCGCTCGCCGACAACGCAAAAAATAAATTTACAATAATCCCTGATCTTCATTCATCAGGTTTTCCAGACTGCTCAGCTGGTCACGAATTTTTTCGCGATTGGCGAGTTTTTCTTGGGCTGCCGGTGGCAAGTCAGTAAATAAAATAACGCCTTTATCAATCAGGGTATTGATTAAATCCTCCAATACCCTGATTAATGCCATATCAGAACTGGATAATATAGTTCGTGCAGCATCTACATCACCTGTCTTTCGCAAAAAACTTAATAATTCCGGTGTGTTAGGTGACATATATTCGATGGCATCAGCTTGTGCTGTTTCAAACACGTCAATAATGTTTCCCTGAGGGTCACGTTGTACATAGGCCATATAGATTATTCCCTGTAATTATGCGATGTTATAAGCTAATGTTGAGATTAAGGGTGAATGACTTTACAGTAAAGTAAAAAACTGTGAAACTCTTCACATTTTTCGTCCTGTAGTAATGGATTTTGATGGAAAACGAGTCAGTCACCAAGCTTAACGACAAAGGGCAATGGAATACGGAGCAGGGTCGTCAGACACTCGATGATCCGTTATTGGGTTGTTTGTTGTTGCTCGCCAAAATGCTTAACAAACCCCATAGTGCCGACTCACTGGTTGCTGGTCTGCCTCTGGTTGACAACAGATTAAGCCCGGCTTTATTTAGCCGTGCTGCTGAACGCGCTGGTTTATCAGCAAAAACCGTTAAACGTCCATTACGCAAAATCTCACCACTTGTATTGCCTGCTGTCTTGTTGCTGGATAACACCACTGCCTGCATTTTGACGGCTGTTAAAGGCAAAACGGCTACCGTTATATTCCCTGAAACAGGCAGCGGTGAAACCGACGTTAATATAAGCGAACTGGAAAAGCAGTACAGTGGCTACGCGATCTTTATCAAACCCGTACATTATTTTGATAAACGCACCCAAACCACCTCAGTGCCACGTGCAGGTCATTGGTTTTGGGGCACCATCATGCGCTTTTGGCCGATCTACAGCGAAGTATTTGTCGCCTCGATCTTAGTCAATTTATTCGCACTGGCTTCACCGCTGTTCATTATGAATGTCTATGATCGGGTGGTGCCAAATCATGCTTTATCAACGCTATGGGTTTTGGCAATTGGTGTTGCGACAGTATTTTTGTTTGATTTTTTGCTGAGAACGCTGCGTGGCTACTTTATTGATATGGCAGGTAAGCGTGCCGATATAATGTTGTCATCAACTATTTTCGAGCGGGTGATGGGCATTAAAATGTCTTCCCGTTCAAACTCAGTGGGCTCCTTTGCCAACAACATGCAGGAATTTGAATCATTTCGGGACTTTTTTACTTCAGCAACATTAGCAACACTGATTGATTTACCTTTTGCATTTTTGTTTATCGCGGTAATTTGGATGCTGGCAGGTAATCTGGCTTACATACCGCTCGCAGTAATTCCAATCACCATTTTAATAAGTTTAATAATTCAAATTCCGCTTGGTCGTTCCATTAAAGAATTATTTCGTCATTCAGGTCAGAAAAGCGCCACCCTGATTGAAACTTTAACGGGTTTGGAGACCATTAAGAGCATAGGTGCGGAAACACCGATACAGCGTAAATGGGAACAAACCATTGGCTTTATAGCAAAACATAGCCAACGCGCTCGGCTGTTATCTACGACAGCTATAAATTTGACCAACTTTGTTCAGCAAATGACTACTATTGCCGTGGTGGTTTATGGCGTCTATCTGATTAGCGAAAATGAAATCACTATGGGGGCGCTTATTGCCTGCACCATTCTGACTGGGCGGGCGTTGGCGCCTATGAGTCAGTTAGCCGCTATTCTGACTCGTTATCATCATTCCAAAGCGGCACTTAGCTCGTTAAACTCAATGATGAATTTGCCAATAGAGCGTCCTAGTGGCCGTGAGTTTTTACACCGTCCGGCGTTTAAAGGCGGTATAGAATTTAAAAACGTCAGTTTTCGTTATCCAGATCAACAAATGGATGCGCTGACTGAAGTCAGTTTTAAAATAAATCCCGGTGAAAAAGTTGCCGTTATTGGTCGAATAGGTTCAGGTAAAAGCTCAATAGAAAAATTGTTACTGGGTTTGTATGAACCCTCAGAAGGTTCAATCTTACTCGATAATACGGATATTCGGCAGATTGATCCCGTTGATCTACGTCACAGCATGGG
>CAYYRO010000006.1:28483-39604 GCA_964474075.1 uncultured Methylophaga sp. | reverse complement strand
AATGCCATGGATAACAGTACCGAAGAGCGATTCAAAGCCAAGTTATCCGAAGTTATTAAAGATAAAACATTGTTTCTGGTAACCCATCGGGCATCGCTGCTGAGTTTAGTTGATAGGATTTTAGTGATGGATCAAGGCCGTTTGGTTGCAGATGGTCCGCGTGAGCAAATTATGACGGCGCTGAAAAGCGGTCACATTCGAGTATCAAAGGGTTAAATCATGGGATTGTTCAAACGTACACATCCTGATGATATTGAATTTATGTCTGAGGTCAGCTCGGCAACGATGGAGTCGGCACACCGCGGCGGCCATGCATTGTTGATCCTCACGGTGCTGTTTTTTATCTGTGCTGGTTGGTGGGCTAATGTAACCGAAATTGATGAAGTCACCCGCGGTGAGGGCAAGGTCGTGCCATCGAGCCGTTTGCAAGTGGTGCAAAATCTGGAAGGCGGCATCATCAGCGAAATCTTGGTTGCCGAAGGTGAGCTTGTTGAAAAAGGCGATGTGTTGATGAAAATCGACGACACCCGTTTTTCATCCTCTTTTCGTGAAACACAGCTGAAATATTGGGAGTTAATGGCCCGCGTAGCCAGACTGGAAGCTGAGAGTGAAGGTAAACCCTTAGTGTTGCCTGAAAAGTTATTATTTGAACAACCTATCTTAGCTGCTGAAGAGCAAGAACTTTATGCGTCAAAACAGCGACGCCTGGAAAGTACGATTAGTGTATTACAGCAGCAAGCCGAGCAACGTCAGCAGGAATTGGTTGAACGCCGTGCCAAACAACAACAGTTACAACGCAGTTATGAGCTCAGTAACCAGGAATTGTCGATGTCTGAGCCGTTAGTGGCGCAGGGGGTGATGTCTGAAGTTGAAATACTGCGTCTGAAACGTACGGTTAATGATTTACGTGGTGAAATGGATGCCAATAGATTAGCCATTCCCCGGATCCAATCAGCTTTAGATGAAGTTAAACGTAAAATAGCCGAAGAGCGAGCCCGCTTTCAATCTGAAGCCGCGCGGGAACTCAGTGAAGTCAAAGCTGAGTTTAATCGTACTGAAGAATCAACCTCAGCACTTCAGGACAGGGTGACCAGAACAGAGGTACGTTCGCCAGTCAAAGGCAAGATTAAACGAATTTTAATCAATACGGTTGGTGGTGTCATTCAGCCAGGCGAAGATCTCGTAGAAATTGTACCCGTAGAAGATAATCTATTAATAGAAGCCCATATTAGGCCAGCAGATATTGCTTTTTTACGACCTGGGCAGGAAGCTATGGTGAAATTTACGGCTTATGATTTTTCGATTTACGGTGGATTACCTGCGACGTTGGAACGTATCAGTGCTGACACCATTACTAATGATAAGGATGAAAGTTTTTATCTGATTTATTTGCGGACAAAAGATAATCAGATTGAAAGCAGCAAGGGCAGTTTAGAGATTATTCCCGGTATGACCGTGACCGTTGATATTCTGACAGGCAAAAAAACAGTGATGGATTATTTGCTTAAACCCATTATGAAAGCCAAAAATGAAGCCCTTCGGGAACGCTAAAATATGGGTATTGAAATGAATGAGCATGTGACGGATAAAACACGGGTTTATCTTGCCTTTGCTGATGCTGATATAGCACGGGAAATTAGCACCGCGCTGAATGAAGATTATTTATGTTTTGCTTATCGCGATATTCATGCTTTGCAAGAAGCGGTATCGGTGCAGCCAGCTGATATGCTGATTTGCGAACAAGGTCTTTTGAATTCACAGCAAGCTGATTTGATGGCTGCTTTAAAAGCCGCCGCGCCTGATAGCCGGATTTTAATTGTTGGACCAGATCAGCCCGTTGCGATGCAAATAACAGCTTTAAAGCAAGGGGCACGTGGCTACTTTAATCAGAATTTACCGTTGGAAAAATTGCGAGTTGCCATCCATTTGATTTTGCAGGGTGAAGTCTGGGTTGAGCGACATTTAATCAGCGAACTGATTGATGAAATGAATCATGCGCCAAAAATTGATGATGCGCATCGGAAAGCGGCTGATAGTTTATCGCCCAAAGAACGAGAAGTAGCGACATTAGTCAGCCATGGTGCCACTAATAAAATGATTGCCCGAAAAATGGATATTACAGAGCGGACTGTTAAGGCTCATTTAACGACTATATATCAAAAAATGAACTTACCGGATCGTCTGTCACTGGCTATTGTATTTCGCGATTTACGATAGTTTTTTTGCATTGAATTTAGGCATATACTTAAATTCAATTTTTTAATGGAAAACTTACAAAATAAGTTTGGTTAATAATTTTGTGTTGCGTGAGGGGATGCCGCAAACAACACAGCTCATAATTAATAGGATATGCATTATGAAAAGGTTAATTTTCGCCATCCCATTTTTTGCTTTTATAAGTGTTGCCTCTGCAGAGACGTTACGCGAAGCAGTCGATATTACTTTAAAAACGAATCCGGATATTTTGTCGGCAGTACATGAACGAGATGCCGTATCAAAAGAGATTGATCAGGCTAGGGCAGGATATTTTCCGACCTTGGATCTGGGCTTGGGAACCGGTTACGAACGGACCAGTAATCCTGCGACCCGTAATAATCCTGCCAACGGTGATAGTGTTGGTTACAACCGTAATGAAGCCAGTTTAAATGCCCGTCAGATGTTATTTGACGGTATGCAGACCGCAAATGAAGTCAGTCGTCAAAAAGCCCGTACTAACTCGCGTGCTTTTACCGTTTACAGCGCCTCTGAAAATACAGCACTGGAAGCGATTGATGCTTACTTAAATGTATTACGCCGACAAAAAATTGTAGAACTTGCACAAGATAATCTTGAAGCGCATCAACGCACCCATGACCAAATCATGTTGCGTGCTGAACGTGGTGTAGGGCGTCGAGCTGATGTTGATCAAAGTCTAGGACGCTTGGCTTTGGCAGAAACCAACTTGATGGCTGAGCAAAGTAATTTGCGTGATGCTGAAACCAACTATCAAAGGGTAGTCGGCGTGCTGCCGACATCGTTGAGCGATCCAGAGTCACCAGCAAGTTTAATTCCGCCCTCAGTTGAAGAAGCGATTGCGATAGCAGTTAATAACCATCCAACATTAAAATCAGCTCAAGCCGATGTTGCGTCTGCGCATTTTCAGCATGACACTGCTTTGGCACCATTTTTCCCACGACTTGATTTTGAAGTAGGTGCCCGTCAGGACAACAATATCGATGCAGTACGTGGCTCAGATCGTGATTTTCAGGCAATGCTGAGACTGCGTTATAACCTCTACAATGGCGGCCGGGATCTAGCGCGTCGTGAAGAGACTGCAGCATTGATAAACCAGGCAGCGGAAATTCGCAATAACACCTATCGTCAAGTCGAAGAAAGAACCCGTATATCATGGAATGCGCTACAGACGGTGCGTAATCAAATGGTCTATTTTGAAACCTATGCCGCATCAGCTGAAAAAACCCGTGATGCTTACCGTCAACAATTCAATTTGGGTCAACGGACGTTACTGGATTTATTGGATTCAGAAAACGAGTTATTCCGGTCACGGATTTCGTTGACGGAAGCAGAATATGACGAAACTTATGCCATGTTCCGTATTTTGAATAGCATGGGTATGTTACTGGAAGGTCTGGAAGTGCAAGCGCCGGAAGCGACTGAGACGGTTGCCATTAACTAATACTATTCCAGTTATTTTTTGTAGCCACGGTCAGTCGGCCGTGGCTTTTTTTTAGCATTTTTGCAGCTTTTCTGTGCTGCAGTGTATCGTGCTATCATAACCTGCCCAATTGAGGGGATAATCAAGAGTTTTCATGAGTAAGCAAGCATCATTTTCCTACGAGGAGCTATTGCAGTGCGGTCACGGCCAGATGTTCGGACCCGGCAATGCGCAACTGCCTATACCGAATATGCTGATGATGGATCGTATCAGTCATATCTCTAACACCGGAGGAGCCTACGGTAAAGGTGAGATCATTGCCGAACTTGATATACATCCGGATCTGTGGTTTTTTGCATGTCACTTTCCGGGCGACCCTGTTATGCCGGGCTGTCTGGGACTGGATGCGATGTGGCAATTGGTTGGGTTTTTTCTTGCCTGGGATGGTAACCCCGGACGCGGTAGGGCACTGGGTTCTGGTGAAGTGAAATTTACCGGACAAGTCTTGCCGACTGCTAAAAAAGTCACTTATAAAATTGACTTGAAACGGGTTATTGCCCGGAAGCTGGTGCTTGCGATTGCAGATGGTACCGTTTCAGTTGATGGACGCGAAATTTATGTTGCCAAAGATCTGCGGGTTGGTTTGTTTACTTCCACGGATGATTTTTAGGATATGACGATGCGACGTGTAGTTGTAACAGGTTTGGGGATTACTTCCTGTCTGGGATTAGATGCAGCAACGGTCAGCGAATCGCTGCGGTTGAGCCGCTCAGGCATCAAGTTCAAACAAGTGTATGCGGATATGGGTTTTCGCAGTCATGTTGCCGGCTTTTTTGATATTGATTTTAAAGAATATATTGATCGCAAGGTGTTGCGGTTTATGGGCGATGCAGCAGCTTACGCTTATATTGCTATGCAACAGGCTATCGATGATTCAGGCTTAACAGAGGTTGATGTTTCTAATCCGCGCACTGGCCTCATTATGGGGTCGGGCGGTGCTTCTTCATCCAATCAGGTTGAAGCCGCTGATATTCTGCGCGAAAAAGGTTTGAAGCGCGTTGGCCCTTATCGTGTCACTCAGGTGATGGGCAGTACCACCTCAGCTTGTCTGGCGACACCGTTTAAAATTAAAGGTGTTAATTACTCGATGTCATCGGCATGTGCCACCAGTGCGCATTGTATTGGCAGTGCCATGGAGCAGATTCAGCTTGGCAAACAAGATGTTGTCTTTGCCGGTGGTGCTGAAGAAGAACATTGGACGATGAGCTCTTTATTTGATGCCATGGGCGCATTGTCGACCAAATATAACGATACGCCTGAAAAAGCCTCACGTGCCTATGATGCTGACCGCGATGGTTTTGTTATTGCTGGTGGTGGTGGGGTGTTAGTGCTCGAAGAATATGAGCATGCGAAAGCACGCGGTGCCAAAATTTATGCTGAATTAACCGGTTACGGTGCGACTTCGGATGGCTATGATATGGTAGCGCCATCTGGTGAAGGTGCCCAGCGCTGTATGCATTTGGCAATGTCGACCATGCGTAATGACAAGGTTGATTATATTAATGCCCATGGGACCAGTACTCCGGTAGGCGATTTGGCTGAATTGCGCGCTATTAAACAGGTATTTGCCGAAGGTGATATGCCTTGGGTCGGTTCTACTAAATCTCTGTCTGGCCATTCTCTGGGCGCCGCAGGCGTGCAAGAAGCGATTTATAGCTTATTGATGATGGAGGAAGACTTCATCGCCGCTTCCGCCAATATCAATAATTTAGATCCTCAGGCGGAAGGCATGAAGATCATCCGGGAAAGGCTAGATAATGCCGGTATCAAAGCGGTCATGTCCAACAGCTTTGGTTTTGGCGGCACAAACGCCTGTTTGGTATTTGAAAAACTATAATTTCAGTGTTTAATACGTGAAAAAAGCCATCCTTGCGATGGCTTTTTTTATGACTCTAAATCAGCATCCGTGACTGGACCACGTTTTCCGGCCAATGCTTCTTGCATCAGGCTAACCAGTTTGGCTTTTTTGTCATCATCATCGAGATGCTTGGAACTGAAAGTAATACCAAACTTATCGGCATACTGTTTGACCAGCATCATTAAAACGACTTCATCCATTTTTTTACTAACCTTAAAGCTTGTATTGAAAGCGAGACATTATAGCGGCAAACTGCTGGTCTTATGAGCTTGCATTATCAAATCGTCGGCGAGGGCGGAACACCCTTATTACTTATCCATGGTCTGTTTGGCTCAGCCGACAACTGGCGTGGCATTGCCAGACACTTGTCGAAAACGCGGCAGGTTATCAGTGTAGATCTACGTAATCATGGACGATCATTTCAACATCCTCAGCAAAACTATCCATTGATGGCCGCTGATATTGCGGATGTTTTGACCGAACTTGAAATTGATAAAGTTCATATACTGGGGCATTCCATTGGTGGCAAAGTCGCCATGCAATTTGCCATTGATTACCCGCAGCTACTCGATAAATTAATCGTCGTTGATATTGCACTGCGCTCTTACCCGGACAGTCATAGCCAGATTTTTGAAAACCTGATGTCAGTCAATCTGGCGCAGTTCAGGCAGCGCAATGAAGTCGATAAAGCGATGGCTGCTATGATCCCGGATCGGGCCGTACGAAGCTTTTTATTAATGAATCTGATCTTGCAGGATGATCAGCTGGACTGGCGGATTAATCTGAATCATTTATTTTGTAATTATCCGTCGCTGTTGCAAGCTATCACACCAACAGCGCCGATTGTTCAGCCCACGCTATTTATCAGCGGCGGCGATTCTGATTATATTGGCACTGAAGATCGTCAGCAGATCCGCCAGTGGTTCAGTAATGTGCAATTGCTGAGGATTGCCAACGCCGGTCATTGGGTGCACGCTGATAAGCCCGAAGCCTTTTGTCAGACTGTGGAAAGCTTTTTAAATCATGATTGATGACACTTTAAAGCAACAATTACTTACCTTTCGCCGCGAACGTGACTGGGAACAGTTTCATAATCCCAAAGACATCGCTATTTCACTTTCGATAGAAGCGGCGGAATTATTGGAGTGGTTTCAGTGGCGTACACCAGATGAAGTACAAACCATGCTGGCTTCAGATAAACGCGAGGCGCTGGAAGATGAAATTGCTGATGTTGCCGTATATTTGACTTATCTCTGCCATGATCTGCAGATAGATTTACCGGCCGTGATCAGTCGTAAGATGCAAAAAAATGCCGCCAAATACCCTAAAGAAAGAGTTAAAGGCCGCGCTGATAAATACAACGAATATTCATAACCAATCCGCAAAGTGCTAGTCTTAGCACTTTTTTAGTATCAGGCCAGACACCATGAAAGCCATCGTATTTCTGATTCAATGCGCCGACCAGAAAGGTTTGCTGGCGGGCATTACCGGCTTTTTTGCCAGTCGCGGTTATAACATACTGCATTGTCAGCAATACACTGATACAGAAAACAGCCGTTATTTTATGCGTCTGAAACTCGAAGATGAGGATCAGATGCCGCATACCGAACTGGAATCTTCTTTTACAGAGCTGGCGACAAAGATGGCGCTCAACTGGTCGGTTCGTTATAGCAAGACACCTTACCGCGTAGCATTATTGGTGACCAAAGCGTCGCATTGTCCGTTTGATTTATTATTGCGTGAATATGAAGGTGAATTGAAATGCCATATTCCCTTGATCATCGGTAATCATGAAGACTTAGCCGATATGGCCCGGCAGTTTGGAAAACCATTTTATTATCTGCCGATAACGAATGAGACTAAGCCGCAACAAGAAGCGCAAATCAAAGCGCTGCTGGCCGAATATCAAATTGATTTGGTGGTGATGGCGCGGTATATGCAAATTCTCTCTGAGGATTTTGTTCGTGAGTTTTCTGGCAAAGTTATCAATATTCATCATGGATTTTTGCCGGCTTTTCAGGGGGCCAAACCTTATCATCAGGCTTACGGACGCGGTGTTAAATTAATTGGTGCTACGGCGCATTACGCTACCGCTGAACTCGATGAAGGACCTATCATCGAGCAGGATGTTGAACGGGTGCGTCACGATAATAGCCCTGAAGATTTGGTGATGATCGGTAAGGATATTGAACGACTGGTACTAGCCCGCGCTGTAAAAGCTCATATTGAGCATCGTATTATTATCAGTGGCCGGCGCACCATCGTCTTTGCCGAAGGTGCTTGAGCAAACTGTAAAAACGGAAAATAGATATGTCTGATAAAACGCCAATCATTATGATCACGGGCGCCACCGCAGGTTTTGGTGAAGCCACCGCAAGATTGTTTGCCAATGCGGGCTGGCGTTTGATTTTGACTGGTCGCCGCCGGGAGCGACTGGAAAGACTACAAGCTGAGCTGGGTGGGCCAGAGCAGACGTATATTACTGATTTTGATATTAGTGATCGCAAGGCCACGGAAGCAGCAATTAAAACTATCCCTAAAGCTTTTTCCGGCATAGATGTACTGGTCAATAATGCCGGTCTGGCCTTAGGCATGGATCCCGCTTATGAAACGCAGCTTGATGACTGGGAGCGCATGGTCGATACCAATATTAAAGGCTTAATGCGCTGCACCCATTTACTATTGCCGAAAATGGTTGAGCGTGGCGAAGGGTATATCATTAATATTGGCTCGGTTGCAGGTAATTGGCCGTATCCGGGCGGTAATGTTTATGGGGCCACCAAGGCATTTGTCAGACAATTTTCGCTGGCTTTGCGTGCTGATTTGTTAGGCACCGGTGTGAGGGTCAGCAATATCGAGCCAGGCAATGCCGAAACCGAATTTTCAATTGTTCGCTTTAAAGAAGACCTTGAGCGAGCGGATAACTTGTATGCCAATACGCAGGCACTGACCGCTGAGGATATAGCCGACACCATTTTTTGGCTGGCGACTACCCCCAAACATGTTAATGTCACCACATTAGAAATCATGCCCACCCAACAAGCGAATGGACCGTTCGCTATATACCGTGGGGAGTGATTAGCTTAGTAGCCAGGTTTTTGGATTGGGGTAGGGCAGGTTCTTACTGACAATGCGCAGCCCTTTAACGCAGCGAACAATCAGCCAGATAAGCCAGATCAGTAAAATTAGCCAGCCAATACCGATGGCAAGCGTTAGCCACCCGACAATTTGCAATAACAGACTGATCCAGAAAGTGCGGATCTGAAAGGTGTAATGCGATTGCATATTGGCACTGGCATCACCACGAAATACATAAGCCACGATAACGCCAATGATTGTCATCACCGGCAGTAAAATCCCCACCAGATATAAAATATAAATGACTTTCGGGGTGCTGTTTTCCTGTTCGTTAGCCATAACGGGCTCCTTGAATGAATAACAGCAAATTAACAAATTCGCTGTATTTTGACCATCACCAGCAAAAAAGCCCGGCTCAAGGCCGGGCTCATTGTGTTAATCAGGTGAATTAACCCCCAAAATCAAAGCGTACACCGGTCATAATGGTGCGGCCGATTATTGGCGCTTCATCTTTCAGGAAGCTGGTATGCCTGCGACCATCTTCATTCAGCAGATTCCGGCCCTGAATAAAGACTTCACCGCCTTTGAAGCTGTCCGGACGCCAGAACAAGTCAAACGATACCAGATTATAGCCATCGGTATTGTCTTCGGCGATTGCGGTTTTATTTTGCTCAAATACCCGCCGATAATCGACGCTTAAATCCCAATCTCCATAACCGGTGTCAAATCCGACACCGAGCCGGGTAGGGGTGATACGGGGTAAATCCCCGCCATCGCGAAGTTTTCCACGAACATGATCCCCGCTGAAACGCACACTCAATGGCATCGGCCCCTCAATCAAATCAGCAATGGCGGTAAATTCAGCACCATAGAATTCGGCATCGGCTTGCTCATTAAATACCAGCGTGTCACCGTCAACGGTCACTGCGTTACCGGTGCCATCATCCTGTGATGCCAGATAGATAAAGTCTTTGACACGGTTATAAAATAGCGTCGCATCGTAGCGGAATAGACCTGCGTGACGGTCAACACCGATTTCAAAATTGGTGTAAGTTTCTTCATCAAGATCCGGATCACCGATTTCCAGTGTGCTGGCAGCGGCATGGCTGCCAAAGGCATATAACTGTTCAGATGACGGCGCACGTTGTGAACGGGTTACCGCTAAACGTAAATGATGCTGGGTATCCAAATCGATGATCGAACCCGCTGACAAACTAAAGGGGGTAAAGCTGCGATCACCAATATCCGCTGCTTGCTCAAGCTCCACGCCGTCTGGCAGTTCAATATGCCGTTCCTCGTCCAGAACTGATGGATCCGAATCAACATGCTCGATACGGGCAGCAAATTCCAGGCGACCAAAATCTGTGGGCAGTTCTTCCAGCAAAAATGCGCCGAATGACTGGGTTTTATTAGCACGGACATAAAAGCCTTCATCACCATGTCCTTCACCGCCATGTCCGTGACCGGCGCCATCAGCCTGAAAATCACGATCATTAAATTGCAGCCCCAACACACCCTGCCACATGCCGATCGGTAAATGTACCATTTCAAGACGTAGATCAGTTTCATCGTTTACAAAGCTGGTTTCGGCTTCACTCTCGACAATCTGACCGTTATCCAGCTCGGTACCAATTTCCTGTTGATTAAACTCGGTATAGGCCATTTTCAGGCGGGCAGAGGTAAAACCAGGCAATGGATCATTAAATTCACTGCGAAAGTCGACGCGATCGTAATCAGCACGGATCTGCTCCTGTTCTTCCTCGCCAATACCCAGCGTTACTTCAGGAATACCGTAGTTGGTTCGCCAGCGGCTATAACCTAAACCGGCATGGCCCCACTCACCTTTAAATAAACCGGTGACTGAAAAAGAATCGGTATCGGTAGCACTGTTTTGCAGCGTATCTTTATCACCAGTAGTTTGGTCTTGTTGCTGGAAGCCATCAATATCAAAATCATTGCTGCGGCGCAGACTATAATCTGTACGCAACACAAAACTGTCGGTGACCGGTAATTCCAGTCCCAAACGGCCAAGACGTTCATCACCATTAAAGCCGTAGCCCATTTCCCCGTCAACGCGAGGTGCATCGCCAAACTCCGGATTAAAACGATCGCTTTTAACATTGATTACACCACCGGCGGCGCCACTGCCATAGAGTAAGGTTGCCGGACCACGAAATACTTCAATTTGTTCTGCGCGAGACGGATCAATTGCAATCGTGTGATCGCCCCCTTCACCGGAAACATCAACGGTTTTCATACCGTCTTCAAGAACTTGCACCCGTGAACCTTGCAGACCACGCACTACCGGCCGGCCAACGCCAGGTCCAAAGTCCGAATTAGCGACACCTGGCAGACCATCAAGGGTTTCACCGAGTGTACCGGCACGTTTCTTATCAAGTTCCTCGTCAGTAAGTACCGTGACCGGTAAAATTAATTCATCGGGGCTGCGTGCGCCAAGCGGATCGGCAGT
>CAYYRO010000006.1:14051-28383 GCA_964474075.1 uncultured Methylophaga sp. | reverse complement strand
GTGTGAAATGGATGCGCCGTATCATGCCAAATGGCAAAGCTCTGCAATGACAGCACCAGGGCTGCCAGCAGATAAAGCCATTTAAAATGATGACGAAGATTTTGCATGATTAGCTGAGTAAATTAACCAGTAATTGTTCGTAAACGGCCGATAGTATATCCAGATCTGCAACCGAAACGCACTCATCAATTTGGTGAATAGTGGCATTGAGTGGGCCGAGTTCAATCACCTGTGCTCCCGTTGGCGCAATAAACCGGCCATCGGAGGTCCCGCCGGATGTTGATAATTCGGTGCTAAAACCAGTAACGGTTTTGATAGCTTCTTGCACAGCTTCCAGCAATTTACCGCCAGCGGTGCGAAATGGTTGACCGGATAATACCCAGTCAAGTTGATAGCTTACGCCATGCTTATCAAGGATGGCTTCGACGCGTTGTTGTAGCTGCTCATCAGTCACTTCAGTGGAATAACGGAAGTTAAAAATCATTTCAACGCTGCCGGGAATAATATTGGTCGCCCCGGTGCCGCTGTTGAGATTAGATACCTGAAAGCTGGTTGGCGGGAAATCATCATTGCCGTTATCCCAGACTTCAGCGCAAAGTTCTGTTAAAGCCGGCGCCAGACGATGCAGGGGATTGTCAGCCAAATGTGGGTAGGCAATATGACCCTGTTTACCTTTGACGGTCAGATAACCATTAAGTGAACCTCGCCGGCCATTTTTAACAACATCAGCAACTTTATCGCTGCTGGTAGGTTCGCCAACGAGGCACCAGTCAATATGTTCCTGGCGTGCTTGTAAGGTCTCAATTACCCTTACAGTACCATCGCTGGCCGGGCCTTCTTCATCACTGGTCAGCAAAAAGGCAATGCTGCCCTGATGCTCGGGAAACCGTTCGATAAACCGTTCACAGGCAGTCACCATTGCGGCGATACTGCCTTTCATATCGGCAGCGCCCCGACCATATAACATGCCATCTATAATATCGGCAGCAAAAGGATCGTGGGTCCATTTGTCTAATGGACCTGTCGGCACCACATCGGTATGCCCGGCAAAGACAAATAGGGGCCCCTGATGGCCTCGACGCAGCCAGAGATTGTCGACTTCACCAAAGCGTAAATGCTCAGCATTAAAGCCTTTATCGGCAAGGCGTGTGGCCAGCATCAGCTGACATTGCTGATCGTTCGGCGTTACGCTGTTGCGGCGAATTAATTCGCGGGTCAGTTCAATTGTTGATGTTAATTCATTGGCCATAACGATTTTGGTATTCCTGTTCATTAAAGCCAACATGACAGCCATCGGCATCACACAAGACCGGCCGTTTAATCAGCGTTGGATTATCGAGCATCAAGTCGACAGCTGTGCTCTCATCGAGAGTTTCTTTACGCGGATCCTCAAGCTTGCGCCAGGTAGTGCCACGCTTATTAAGTAAAGTCTGCCAGTCAACTGAGTGTAACCAGCTTTCCAGTGTCTGGCGATCTAAACCATCGATTCGCAGATCATGAAACTGATAGGCAACCGCTTGTGCATCGAGCCAGCGACGGGCTTTTTTGACGGTATCGCAGTTTTTAATGCCGTAAACAATCATCTGAAGATCTGAATTATTTAAATCCGTAATTAAAAAATGTTTATCTTCAGTTAAGGATCCTCCCCGCAAAGGCGGGGAGAACCCTATCAGCCAAAGAAATATTTAAATATCACGCAGTAATTCGTTAATGCCGACTTTACCACGGGTTTTTTCATCGACCTGTTTGACGATAACAGCGCAATAAAGACTGTAACTGCCATCTTTTGACGGTAAGTTACCAGACACGACGACGGAACCTGCCGGAATACGACCATAGCTGATTTCACCGGTCATACGGTTGAAGATTTTAGTGCTCTGACCAATATAAACGCCCATTGAGATAACGGAGCCTTCTTCAACGATTACGCCTTCAACGACTTCTGAACGGGCACCGATAAAGCAATTATCTTCGATAATAGTTGGGCCAGCTTGTAATGGTTCCAATACGCCGCCGATACCAACACCGCCGGATAAATGCACGTTTTTACCAATTTGTGCGCAGCTGCCGACAGTCGCCCAGGTATCGACCATCGTGCCGGAATCAACATAAGCACCGATATTGACGTAAGACGGCATCAGTACAACGCCCGGGGCAATGTAAGAACCACGACGTGCAGCAGCAGGGGGAACAACCCGGACGCCGGCTTTATTGAAGTCAGCTTCGCTGAAGCTCGCAAATTTCGGCTCAACTTTGTCGAAATACTGGGTTTCACCACCTGCCATTGGTTTGTTGTCATTTAGACGGAACGATAGCAATACCGCTTTTTTCAGCCATTGGTTAACGACCCAGTCGCCATTTTGTTTTTCAGCAACACGGGCTGAGCCGTTATCAAGCATAGACAATGCTTCATTGACGGCATTGCGGACATCACTGTCAGCATTTTTCGGGGTAATGTCAGCTCGACGTTCAAATGCGGCTTCGATTATTGATTGAATTTCGCTCATGGAAAACAGCTCCAGTTAGGATAAAGATTCGATAAATTGGCGGATCCGATAGGCAGCTTCAACACACTCTTCTTGAGAAGCGACCAGCGCCATACGGATGCGATTGATGCCTGGATTGCCGTCTTTAGTATCACGGGCCAGAAAGCGACCAGGTAACACGGTGACGTTATATTGGTGAAATAACTCGCGGGCAAAATCGGTGTCAGCGATTGGGGTTTCTGCCCAGAGATAAAAGCTGGCTTCGGGCTGATGGACTTTCATCACCGGCTGCAGAATTTCCAGCACAGCCTCAAATTTTTCGCGGTAAAGCGCGCGGTTATGCGCGACATGTGCCTCATCATTCCAGGCGGCAATTGATGCGGATTGTGTAGCAGGTGGCATGGCACAGCCGTGATAAGTACGATAGCGCAAAAATTCTTTGATGATTTTGGCATCACCAGCAACAAACCCACTGCGCAGGCCCGGTGCATTGGAGCGTTTTGACAAGCTGTGAAACACCACGCAGCGGCTTAAATCGGTATAGCCTGCAGCAACAGCAGCCTGTAATAAGCCTACCGGTGGCAGTGCTTCATCAAAATAAATTTCTGAATAACACTCATCGGCGGCAATGACAAAATCGTATTCATGTGCCAGTTGGATCAGCCGGGTCATCACTTCGGCATCGATGACTGCACCTGAGGGATTACCGGGACTGCAAAAATACAGCAGCTGACATTTTGCCCAGACAGTGTCCGGAACGTTATCAAAGTCGGGTACAAAACCATTGTCGGCAGTGCAATTAAGCAGGTGCATATTAGCACCGGCCAAGATCGCCGCGCCTTCATAGATTTGATAAAACGGATTGGGCATGACCACCAATGGATCATCGTCCCGATCAACGATCGCCTGCGCAAAGGAAAACAGCCCTTCACGGGTGCCATTCACCGGCAAAATTTGCGTTTGTGCATTAATATGGCCGGCCAGTTGAAAACGCTGATCCAGCCATTTGGCAATGGTTTGTCGCAATTCGGGAGCGCCGGCTGTTGTTGGATAAATCGATAAGCCATGCAGGTGACTGATAACTGCTTCGGTAATAAAGCCAGGGGTTGGATGTTTTGGCTCACCAATCGACAAAGCAATATGCGGCAGATGTTGCGGCGGCTGACAGCCTTTTTGCAACTCGGCCAATTTTTCGAACGGATAGGGATGCAATTTGGCGAGTTCTGGATTCATGGGTGCAGTTTGCCGGATCAAAAAAACGCTACATTATAACGTTTTGCACACTTCCCGTGTTATAAGGTTTGTCATGATTCTAAACTCTGTTCAGCAGTACCGTCTTTCTGTGATTTGTCTTTTGTTTGCCGCCAGTATGTGGGGCTTTATCTGGTATCCGATGCGGCTGTTCGAAGCTGCTGGTTTGCCAGTCGTTTGGACGACGCTGCTGATTTATGTTTCGGCTGCGATAATGCACTTGCCTCTGGCGCTTCGTGGCCACTGGCCATGGCGACAATTACCATTGGATTTAATCTGGCTGGCGCTGGCAGCCGGTGTCACCAATCTGGCTTTTCTGGTTGCGCTGATAGAAGGCGAAGTCATGCGCGTGATGCTGCTGTTTTATCTGGCGCCGCTGTGGAGTGTTATTTTCGGCCGCTGGTGGCTGGGGGAGACACTGTCTGCTAAAGCCATGGCAATGCTTATTTTAGCGATGACCGGTACCTTAATAATGCTTTGGCAGCCATCGATAGGCTTGCCCTGGCCGCATGGTCTGGCCGACTGGTTGGCGTTGTTTGCCGGTGTCATGTTTGCCGTCAATAATGTGTTAAGCCGCAAACTTGCCGCGGTACCGATGCATATTAAAACCACGGTCGTTTATTGGGGCGTTGTGGTGGTCGCATTAGCGGTTATTCTGATTCGCGGTAGCGAAGTGCCGAATGTGTCAATGACAGTAAGTTTGTTAGCGATAATCTTTGGTGGCCTTGCGATTGTCGCCATGACGGTCAGCGTTTTATTTGGCCTTGGGCGTTTGCCAGTGTATCGCGCGGCTGTCATCATGTTGTTTGAATTGGTAGTGGCCGCGGTGTCCGCTTGGTGGTTAACCGACGAAACGATGCGTAACGTAGACTGGTTAGGCGGTATTTTGATTATAGTTGCCGCTTATGGTGTCGCTCGGATTGAAGGCAAACGCCTACCGCTCTGACTTGGCGCGTCAGGAGTCATCACTGATTTACAGCATTAAATTAAGAGGAAACGGGCAATGATTAAATCAATTGCGCACGCGACTTTTCTGGTCGCAGACTTACAAAAATCACTGGATTTTTATTGTAATATTTTACAAATTCCACAAAACCACAGCCGACCTAACTTTCCATTTGATGGTGCCTGGCTGGATTTGGATGGTGGCCAACAGATTCATTTGATGGTCTTGCCAAATCCAGATTCTGCTGAAGGCAGGCCAGAACATGGCGGCCGGGATCGACATGTGGCGTTGGTGGTTGAAGATCTGGAAAAACTGGCAGAAAACTTTGATAAAGTCGGTATGCCTTATTCACGCAGCAAATCCGGTCGGGCAGCATTTTTTTGTCGTGATCCGGATGGTAATGCGCTGGAATTTGCCGAAGATTTTACGCCTCCTAGCAACTAATTCAGCAGCTTAAAGGGTTAAATCAACAGCTTAGCGACTTACTCACATTTTCTGTGGATAAGTCTGTGGTTAATGTTGGTGAAAATCGCTAAGTGATTAATTTTTAACAGAGGATGACAGATTGGTTAAAAAATAATCACTTAAAAAACATGTTAAATATCAATTGCTTAAACAATGTTTTCAGGGATTCAATGACTTAGCGCTGACTTCTGTAAGACCATTGCAATACATACCGCAAACCGTGAATAAGTTGCATCCCGTCGCGACGAATTAAATCACTTAGCGTGCTAAAGCGGGAAATTGTCGATCATCATAATCTTCATCGTTATCGCCGCTTGCTTGTTGTCTGTGCGTTTCCAAACCGACAAAGTCAAATAAGTTGTTATCTGCAAGTTGAGACGGCGCAACATTCTGTATGCTGCGGAAAATATTCTCCAGTCGTCCCGGTGTTTGTTTCTCCCAGGCCTGCAACATATCTTTAATGACCTGACGTTGCAGATTCTGCTGCGAGCCACACAGGTTGCAGGGAATGATTGGAAACTGTCTTGCTTCAGCATACCGCGCAATATCGGCTTCTTTGGCATAAGCCAGTGGCCGGATCACAATATTGGATTTGTCATCACTGAGCAGTTTGGGGGGCATCGCTTTGATTTTGCTGCCATAGAACATATTCAGAAACAGCGTCTCAATAATGTCATCGCGGTGATGACCCAGCGCAATTTTAGTAATCCCATTTTGTCGCGCATAGCCATACAAACTGCCGCGCCGCAGTCGTGAGCAAATACCGCAAGTGGTTTTGCCTTCCGGCACGACTTCTTTAACAATGCTGTAAGTGTCTTTTTCAATGATGTGATATGGCACACCGATTGATTGCAGATAATTCGGCAAAACCTCTTCAGGGAACCCCGGTTGTTTCTGATCCAGATTCACAGCAATCAATTCAAAATTGATCGGCGCGTGATCGCGCAGGTTCAGCAAAATATCCAGCATGGTATAGCTGTCTTTACCCCCGGACAGGCAGACCATGACTTTATCGCCGTCCTGAATCATATCGTAATCAGCAATCGCCTGACCGACCTGACGTCGTAACCGTTTACGCAATTTATTAAATTCAAACTGCTGTTTATCGTGGATGTCTGACATTACATTAAACCTGCAAAAGGCTGGATAGTGACAAGATCGCCGGCAGTAATACCGTCACAGTCTTCATCCAGCAAAATAAAACAATTGGCCTGACTCATTGAGCTTAAAATCCCTGAGCCTTGCTCGCCGGTCATGCGGACTGTCAACTGACCGTTATCAGTAGTTTCCATGACACCACGCTGAAATTCAAAGCGGCCCGGCCGTTTACGGATCGGCGCAGCGGCAATTGCCGGTAGCAGCAAAGCCGCATTGATGGTGGCACCTGACATTTTTTGCAGCGCCGGCAAGACAAATTGATAAAAAGTTACCATCACCGAAACCGGGTTGCCGGGCAGACCAAAAAAAGGCGTGTTTAGCAAATAACCAAAAGTCAGCGGCCGGCCTGGCTTCATGGCAATTTTCCAGAAATTCACCTGGCCAAGTTCGGCGAGCAGTGGTTTGATGTAATCGGCATCACCGACTGACACACCACCGGACGTAATTACTACATCCGCATTTTCAGCAGCTGATTGCAAAGCAGATCGAATGGCCCCCGGGTTATCTTTGACAACGCCCATATCCAGAACATCAACGCCTGCTTGTTCAAGCATGGCAAATAAGGTGTAGCGATTACTGTCATAAATATCGCCGGGGGATAAGGTTTCACCAATCGATTTAAGCTCATCTCCGGTGGAAAAAAAGGCGACCCGCAGTTTGCGCATTACACGGATTTCACCAATACCCAATGACGCCAACAAACCCAGATCTGCGGCATTGATCCGGCGGCCTTTGCTGAGCACGGTTTGGCCAAGTTGAATATCTTCACCTGCTAAACGCACATTCTGACCAAACTGATGCTGGCCTTGAAAGCTAACATTATCGCCGCTGGATTGCGCTTGTTCCTGCATGACAACGGTGTCACAACTGTCTGGCAGTATTGCGCCGGTCATGATTCTGATGCATTCACCCTGGTTGATTTGACCGGTAAAGGGTTGACCGGCGAAGGCACTGCCAATACAACGTAAAGTGGGGGCTTCATCCGTTAAATCAGCATGGGCCATGGCATAACCATCCATTGCCGAATTGGCATGTGGCGGCACATTGGATGGCGAAATAATATCTTCAGCCAGAATTCTGCCCAGCGCGTCACGCAGCGGCAAAAGTTGCTGACTTTGAAGTGCAGCAACTTGCGCCAGGATTGTCTGACGCGCCGCATCAACACGCAAAACCGATGGGTTTTCGGGGGCGGCGCAGCTGTCTTGTGGCGTATTTTTAAGCATGAGAGGGGTGGGCCTGTTGGCAAAATTCTTCAATAAATTCAGCTATCTTACCGACATCGTTCAAATCCAGCACGGACAAGTCACGATTAACACTGACTGCTGCGTCGGTCGCCAGCGCAATAATGTGTGGATCTTCGTTGGCCAAAAGCGGTTTACCCAGACTCGGCCGGTGCAATTCCAGTTTGGCAAAGTTGGTTTGTTTAAAGCCTTCAACCAGTACCAGATCTAACGCGTCGTAATCGAGTCTTGCCAAGCATTCTGCCAGTTGCGGTTCGTCACGTTCTGCTAATGGCGTTTGCATCAATGCCAGCAAATTTTTTGAGGCGACAACGACCTGACTGGCGCCAGCTTCACGAATTTCGTAACTGTCCTTACCGGGTTTATCAATATCAAAACGGTGATGAGCATGTTTAATGACGGCAACTCTTAAACCTTTTGCCCGTAACTGGGGTAACAACTTCGTGAGCAATGTGGTTTTACCAGTGCCGCTGAACGCTGAAATACCAAGCATGGGCAGGGGGCAATTCACTGGCAGAGCAGCCAGATCTTCAGGATGATTCAGATTTACGAAGCAGTTAGCGTCATCACTAAAATTCACTTCAGCAAGCGGATATTGTGCGAAAAAAAGATCTATTTTACGTTCGCCACTTTTTAAAAAAGCTTCTAAATCAGTTTGTAAATGACGGGGCATTAAGCAATAAACGGGCTGTAATCGCTTACCATCGGTCGCAACAGCGATAGTTTTCCCGCTATGCAGTAGGGATTCCAGCATGCGCTGCCGCAATTTTGAACTGAGCAGCGGGCCATCACAGGGCACCGTCAAAATATAGTCTGAGCTTGCGTTTTGCATGCCACTGAGCATGCCGGCCAGTGGTCCCTGAAAATCTGCCATTGTGTCGGCGATAACACGGTAGCCAAACTGTTGATAGCGGTCTATATTACGATTAGCGTTGATTAAGAGTTGATCAACTTGCGGGAGCAGACGTTTGATAACGTGCTTAATAAGCGGTTGCCCCTGAAAGTCGACGAGGCCCTTGTCTTCACCGCCCATACGCCGTGCAAGCCCACCGGCAAGGATCACGCCGCTTACCGTGGGAAAACCGGTAGCTGACATTTACAGAACATCCTGCTTGAAAAAAGGCGCTATGAGCATGCGAATTCGATTATTCAAATACATCATTATACCGTTTATCTTGCCGGCTGTTGTGCTTGCCGAAGCGGCGTTAAGCATTCAGGTAAAAGGCTTGTTCCGAGATCAGGCAGTTATTGAGATCAACGATACCCAGCGTATTCTGAAAGTCGGACAAATCAGTCCGGAAGGCGTCAAACTTGTTGCGGCCAACAGCAATGAGGCGCTTCTGGAAATTGATGGTATTCAACAGACCTTCCCACTGGGAACCCAAATCGGCGGGGTATTTTCGCCCCCCAGCCCAGAGCCGATGGTCAGTTTATGGCCAACCAATGGTATGTATTTAACCAATGGCAGTATTAATGGTTATGGTGTCGATTTTCTGGTGGATACCGGCGCTTCAGCAGTGGCTCTGAATGCAGCGACCGCGCAGCGTTTAGGTATAGATTACTTAAATGCACCGAAAATTGGCGTGCGTACCGCATCCGGAGAGGAAGTTGGCTATCAGGTTAATTTGGATAAAGTGCAGCTGGGCGGTATCACGCGGTTTGATGTCATGGCGATTGTGCTTGACGGCCCGGAACCAGAACGCGCATTACTCGGGATGAGTTTTTTACAGGGTTTGGATTTACAACGCCGTGGTGAACGACTGGATTTAATTCAAAAGTTCTAAAAAAATGCTCGGACGCGCCGAGCATTTTTTCTGGCAACTTATAGCTTAGAAGCCTTGTGTGATAAGCGCATAAGCTGAATGGTTATGAATCGACTCAAAGTTTTCTGATTCAACGGTATAAGCCTTAATACGCTTATCGGCATTTAAACGCGCCGCCACATCACGGACCATATCTTCGACAAATTTCGGATTATCGTAAGCATGTTCAGTGACATACTTCTCATCAGGACGCTTCAGCAAGCCATAAATCTGGCATGAAGCTTCATCTTCAACCAAATCAATCAAATCTTCGATCCAGATAAAGCTGTCGGTTTTTACTGTCAGCGTGACATGTGAGCGCTGATTATGGGCACCATAATCAGAAATATTTTTTGAGCATGGGCACAGACTGGTCACCGGCACGATGACTTTGACGGTCATGCAGGTTTTGCCTTTATTGATTTCGCCGATAAAGCTGACCTGATAATCCATCAGGCTGCGCACCTTGGAAATCGGTGCTTCTTTATTAACGAAATAGGGGAAGCTCATTTCGATATAACCAGACTCAGCATCAAGCCGCTCGGTCATTTCACCAAGCATAGTATGAAATGATTTAACAGTGATTTCGCGTTCATGTTGATTCAGGATCTCAACAAAACGTGACATATGTGTGCCTTTAAACTGATGCGGCAGATTCACATACATATTGAAATTGGCAATGGTGTGCTGTTCACCGGTCGTGCGGTCACTGACCACAACAGGATGGCGAATATCTTTAATGCCGACTTTATCGATGGCAATATGACGTTTATCTGTAATGTTCTGAACGTCTTCGATTTCACCAGCCGCTATCGGTTTGTTTAATTCGGTCATTTGTGGCTTATTCCTCGCTGTATTTAACGCAGGCGCGATCAGTTTCCCAAAGGGTAACCCCAGAAACGCTGGCGATCTCATTATTTAAAATGGGACTGAGCTGCTGATAAAAATATCTGGCAATGTTTTCAGCAGTAGGATTGATTTCATCAAACGGCGGAATATCGTTTAAATAACGATGATCCAACGTTTTCGCCAGCTCTCGCGTGGCGGTTTTGATGGTTTTAAAATCCATGCCCATGCCGTGTTCGTTAAGATCACGGGCGGTGACTTCTACTTCGACCTTCCAGTTATGACCGTGCATACGACGGCAATCACCGGGGTAGTCACGCAATGTGTGGGCAGAAGCGAAATCGGCAAGAATTTTAAGGGTGTAGATGGCGCTCATAATGTTGACTATTATACTCAGGAATTAGTTGAGGTAACAGACCATTATGACGCAAAAAAACGATTGATGAAATCGATTAAACCATTGGTAGAAAGGCCAACATCAGCAAGCATTTGTTGATGATTGCCATGATCCAGGAAGCTGTCTGGCAAGCCCATATGACGAATAGGTGTCGGGCAATTTTTTTCTCGTAAATATTCTGCAACGCCACTGCCCGCACCGCCGGCAACCGCATTTTCTTCAATGGTCAGCAGCAACTCATGCTGCCTGGCAAGCGCATCAATCATTTCGGTGTCGAGTGGTTTTACAAAGCGCATATTGACGACGGTCGCATCCAACTGTTCACCGGCTTCCAATGCCGCAGTTAACATGCTGCCAAAGGCCAGAATAGCCACTTTCTGACCTTGTCGGCGTAACGCGGCTTTACCAATGGGCAGTACCGATAAATCTTTCTCAATGGTCACGCCGGGGCCCGTACCACGCGGATAACGCACTGCTGCAGGTCCATTGTGTTTAAAACCGGTTGATAACATTTGCCGGCATTCATTTTCGTCAGCGGGCGCCATAATCAGCATATTGGGAATACAGCGCAAATAACTCAAATCAAAACTGCCGGCATGGGTTGGACCATCAGCGCCCACCAGCCCGGCCCGGTCGATTGCAAATAACACCGGTAAATTTTGCAACGCGACATCATGGATTAGCTGGTCATAAGCACGCTGTAAAAAGGTCGAATAAATTGCGACCACCGGTTTTTTGCCTTCGCAGGCAAGACCGGCGGCAAGCGTCACAGCATGTTGTTCAGCTATACCGACATCAAAATAACGATCAGTAAACCGTTCAGCAAAAGCATTTAACCCAGAGCCTTCACACATTGCAGGGGTAATACCGATAAGATTTTTGTCATTGGCTGCCATGTCGCACAACCACTCACTGAATACCTCGGTATAACTGGGGCCGGATTTCTTACTGCTGCCTGCCGGGCTGACACCATGATATTTGCACGGTTGCTCCTCAGCCGGTGCAAAACCTTTGCCTTTTTTGGTCACAATATGCAAAAACTGCGGACCTTTGCGCTGGCGCAGGTTGGTCAGTGTGGTGATTAAGGTATCAAGATTGTGACCGTCAATCGGACCGATATAATTAAAACCCATTTCCTCAAACAAGGTGCCGGGCACCACCATACCCTTCATATGTTCTTCGGCTCGGCGGGCAATTTCCCAGGCGGTGGGAATTTTTTCGAGTACTTTTTTACTGCCTTCACGGGCTGATGCATAAACATTGCCGGATAACAATCGCGCCAGATAATTGGCCATGCCGCCGACATTTTTAGAAATCGACATTTCGTTATCGTTAAGCACCACCAGCAAATTGGCGCTTAAATCGCCGGCATGCGCCAAGGCTTCATAAGCTTGACCTGCGGTGAGTGCGCCATCACCAATAATGGCGACAGCTCTGCGTGAATCATTATTGGCCTGAGCAGCAATCGCCATGCCTAATGCAGCACTGATAGAGGTACTGGAATGGCCTACGCCAAAAGTATCAAACTCACTCTCGCTGCGTTTTGGAAATCCGGATAAACCACCTGGCTGACGCATGGTACACATCTGGTCTCGACGGCCGGTAAGGATTTTGTGCGCATAACTTTGATGCCCGACATCCCAGACCAGGCGGTCTTCGGGCGTATTAAACACATAATGCAACGCCAACGTTAGTTCTACGACGCCAAGATTCGAAGAAATATGACCGCCGGTTTGCTGGACACTTTCAATAATCAGCGTGCGGATTTCTTCAGCGAGCTGTGGTAATTGTTTGCGCGACAGCTGCCGTAAATCCTGCGGTTCATTAATCTGATCTAACATTCGGCTCATGATATTCATGTCAAAAAGTCCGCTGTACCACAAAGCTTGCCAGACCCGACAAGGCTTGGGTAGGACCTGATAATTGCTGTAAAGACGACAAGGCTTGATCTACTAAATCCCGGGCTTTCTGCTGAGCGGTTTCCAGGCCCAGCAGGGCTGGATAAGTTGGCTTATCACGCGCTATATCGGCGCCTTGTTGTTTGCCGAGGGTTTGGGTGTCGGCAACGACATCCAGCACATCATCCTGCACCTGAAAGGCGAGGCCAATTGCTTTCGCATATTGATCCAAAGCCTGTAAATCACGCTCAGTTGTCTGCGCTGATGCCAATGCGCCCAATTGCACACTAGCGCGGATGAGCGCACCGGTTTTTAATTGATGCATATTTTCCAATGCTGATAAGTTCAGCGTTTTACCGACACTTTGTAAATCAATCGCCTGGCCGCCGGCCATACCACCAACACCACTGGCCTTAGCCAGCGTTTTGACCATGGCAATTTGCTGCTCAGCGGATAACGCATTGTCAGACAAGGAAAGAAAGGCATGCGTTTGCAAAGCATCACCGGCCAACAATGCCGTAGCTTCATCAAAAGCTTTATGACAACTTGGTCGGCCGCGGCGTAGATCATCATCATCCATCATTGGCATATCATCATGAATCAGCGAATAGGCATGAATCATTTCGACTGCACAAGCGGCCGCATCTAAACCATCAGGGTTGCTATGCAAAGCTTCACCTGCAGCATACACCAGTAAAGCCCGTAGGCGTTTACCGCCATCCAATGTGGCATATTGCATGGCTTTGACCAGCATTTGCGCATCACTGCTGATCTGCAGGCGTGAAGTTAATGCGCTGCCAACACGTTGCTGATGTACCGACATCCAGTCGTTCAGGGAAAAAGCAATCGTCACGAAGCGTCAGGATCCGAATCGAAATCGACCAGTGTCGGATTGCCTGCTTGTTTAACCAGCATTTGCACTTTTTGATCAGCGGCTTGTAAAGCCTCCTGACAATCGCGAGTCAGTAAAACGCCGCGCTCATAGAGTTTCAGTGATTCTTCAAGCGTAATATCACCGCGCTCAAGTTGTTCGACCAACGATTCCAACTCGGCAACGGCCGCTTCGTAATCCAGTTTTTTGCGTTTTGCTACCATTACGGCCTCAAAAAAAGCGATAGCGAGTCATTATAAAAGAATCTGCCAGGGCTTGCCCGCTGGAATGTTATCGCATTTGTGCTTATGCTATCAGGCCTTATCTAAACACCAGTTTGAAATGCCCAGAATTATTCGTGGTTTGCACAATTTGCCGGTTCCACAATGCGCCTGCGTGGCGACAATTGGTAACTTTGATGGCGTGCATTTAGGTCACCAGGCAGTACTTAGTCAACTGGCTATGAAAGCCGATATGCTGGGTTTGCCGGCGGTGGTCATTACTTTTGAGCCGCAGCCCTATGAGTATTTCATGCCGGAAAAAGCGCCAGCACGGCTCAGCCGGTTTCGAGAAAAAGTCGAAAGCCTGAGGGCATATTCGATCCAAAAACTTTGCGTCTTACGTTTTGATCGCAAACTTGCCAATATGCCAGCGGAAGAATTTATTCAACGCTTGCTGATTGATGGGCTGCGGGTCAGCTATCTGGTCGTTGGCGATGATTTTAGGTTTGGTAAAGATCGGCAGGGCGATTTTGCACTATTGCAGCAAGCCGGTCAGCAGCATGGTTTTCAGGTTGTAAATATGCATACCTTTGCCATAGATAAAATGCGGGTCAGCAGTACCCGGATTCGTGAAGCATTGCGTGACGGCAATCTGGATCTGGCCGAAAAATTACTGGGCCGGCCTTATCGTATGAGTGGCCGTGTAGCGCATGGCGATAAACGTGGCCGGCAAATGGGTTTCCCAACGGC
>CAYYRO010000006.1:0-13951 GCA_964474075.1 uncultured Methylophaga sp. | reverse complement strand
GTGGCCGTGTAGCGCATGGCGATAAACGTGGCCGGCAAATGGGTTTCCCAACGGCGAATATTCATCTGCATCGCTGCAAAGTACCGCTCACAGGCGTTTATGCTGTCCAGTTGTTTGGCATTGATGGTGAGCCAGTTAATGGTGTTGCTAATATTGGCGTCAGGCCAACTATTGGTGGCGATAAAGCCTTATTAGAAGTACATTTATTGGATTTTAACCGGGATATTTATGGTGCCCATGTGCAGGTCGTGTTTTTACAAAAACTGCGAGAGGAACATAAATTCGCTGATCTCAATGCATTGATCACACAGATCCACATTGATATTAAAGCGGCCCGACATTATTTTGCCTCAAGTCCCGACTAAACGGCCTGCTTCATAATCTTCGATGAGCTGTTCAGCCAATTTTATATCGGCTATTTCGTGGACAAAAACATGGGCAAAATCACTGGCCGGTAAATCACCGACTGCACCCTGCAAATAATGACCGGCAACATGATTGTCGATGCCATTAGCAGTCAATAAACCACTGATAATGTGGGCTTCGAGAATATTCTGACCTTGAAAAATCAACCGCATAATTAAAATGCTGTCCGAAAATCTATCAGCTGTTTAAACTCGTTATTAAACATCTTCGACTATTGTCTCTGGATCCACTGACACTCTACTTTCAGACTGTGCTGGTAATAATACATATTGCCAGATAAGGAGCCAGAAACAACATAAAAGTAAAGATTTTGAGAAAGGCCATACAGGTATAATGAATGCCGACAAATTGTTCACGGGTTAAGTTAAACCAGCGGTTATGTAACTTAAAAATCGGTTCTGCACAACATCTGTAAGTCACAATCCAGACTATAAGCATCAGATAATTAATCAGGGCTGACAAACCCAACACGTTCTGTAATGCTTCGATATTCATAAGCTGACTCCCAAGCGCGATAATTTCAATTTACGCCCTTAATCTTTTGGCTGCCAGTTAGCTTTGTTTTTTACGTGCTTGCCACCAGCGTCGAATGGCTTTGCGGCCGTATTTACGTTTGAAGTTGACTTTAAAATCGTAAAGATAAAACGGCAGTTTCATCCGCCAGTTAAAGGTTTTACCAAACTTCCGGTTCAGTGCTAAATATTCACCAAGCAGTTGTTCGCGGCCGGCCCAATGTAATTTGTGGCAAATCCGCGCCAGATCCGACAAACGTTCACTAAGCGTGGCATTCCGATTAAAAAAGCGCGCCCGGTTAATATCAATTAATGTGAATGCCAGTGTGTCATCAGCTTGTTTTTTGATCAGAATATTGCCACCGGCCAAATCACGGAAAAACACGCCACGGGCATGCATATCGTTCAAAAATGCCGCCAACTGTGGATAAGCCTGAGCTTCACTAACACCCTGAATGGCAATTTCACCATCGCGAAACGCGGTGACCATGTCGCGGGCACTGAAATCATGTTCTACCTGCTCACATAAATAGAGGTTTTGCAGCATTGATTTGTCATTGGTTTTTTCAAAATAAGCGATTGGTCTGGCGGTTGGAATGCCGCGACGTAATAATTCAGCCGCCGCGATCCAGCTACGTTTGGCTTTACTTGGCCGGTTGCGATCCAGAAGCCGCTTATGGGCATGCATTTTTAACGGTTTTTTGGCGATAAACGGCCGGTCCAGAATATTATTCAGACGCCAAATCACGTTACGCGCTTTACGTAACGTATTGTCTGGCAATGGGGCAGGCAACTGTGCCGGATTAAGTTGCTGACGTAATTTATCGGCCTCTACCTGGTTTTCGGCGAGCAGTAACCCTTGCCAACCATCTTGCTGAAATTGATACAGCTGTTTGCCCGGCATATAGCGATACCAGGCATCTAAACCTTTGCCATGTGGATCATGAAAACTGACCAGTGTACCGACAGGCCAGCGAAGATAAATAGGAGATTCACCGGCAAATTCTGGCATTTCATCAAGTAAATTGCCATCACGGTCATGGCATTCGGCTTTGGCTAAACTTTCAATATCATAAAGTTGCTTTAATGCCATTGCTTTGCCATTAATGGTCCATAGAACATGGACCAGGGCGTCGGCACGACGAAAAGCATGCACTTCGAGATTTTCAGTAGTAGCCAGTGGCCCCTGATAGAAACTGCCGGGAATTTGCCGGATAAACTGCTGCATCGCATAAAACGCGGGCCGCTCACGAAAGTCGGCGCGTTGTCCAAGCACTGATTGGTAATGCGTGATGCGTTCCAGTTTAGGATAGACGCCACTGCCGTCATCAACCAGGCCTTCACGGCTGCATAAAAAAGGTCCCCAAAAAACCTGTTGCATCGCACCGGATGCCGCCAGCAGCGTGAAATAGCGGGTCAGATAATCTGCCTGTTTCTGTTCACCATGTATCAATACGCGTTCAATCCGCGGTAAGGTCCAGAATGCGGCGGGTGAGATAAAATTTTTGACACCAAAATCGCTGGTGATTTTCTGTAGCAAACGGGCTTTTTTAACCAGATTGACCTTGAGTTTCAGCGCCAGTTTCGTGCCAAAAATGCGGTGGTCATAGCGTTCCGGTTCGGTGACCCTTTCACTGAATAAGTTATTGGTATGTATATCGGGCAATTGCAGATCACGACGCAAACGGCTCAGTACCGAAATATTATGCAGCGGTTCAAAATCGGAAATATTTGGCCCGGCCAGTTTGATGCGCTTTTCGCGGATAATATCGTGGGCAATTTGCCAGGTATTAAAGAAACTCTCAGTGTCATAGCCAGACCAGTGCCGTCGGTTGCTGGTGGCGCCAATTTCAATGGCATAAACCCGGTGACCGAATTTTTCGGTGACGTTTTCAACAAATGCTTGCCAGCGATCTTGTGCTTCTGGCGTTTTCATTTGTTGGGCTTCTCGAAACGGCTGCACCAGATGTAACAACACACTGAGTTTTGCCGACAGCAATTTCTCTAATAACCGGCTGACCGGCCCGTCAATATCGTCATAGCTGAAATCCAGACGTACTTGTCGCAAATTGAGCTCAGCCAGTTTTTCCAGCACAAACTCATCAATGGCCGGATCATCACCTGTGGTTACGCCAACACCGACAAAATTTTCCGGTACCTGATGAGCTGATTTAGGCAAATGGCCACCGGGCAATGCCAAACGGCCTTTAAAAACGTAACGCAGCGCCCGGCCTAATTGGCGAAGATCCATTAACGGACCATTAACGAACTCACGTTGTTTTTCTGGGCTAGACTTCATTTAAATACTCAAATTACAGATTAAAGCGGGCAAAATCAGTGGGAAACGCTGCTGGAGAAAACATTCAGAATGATGACACCGGTAATGATCAAACTGATGCCAATAATGGCCGGAAGATCCAGTTTTTGTCCTAAAACCAACCAGCCAATCAGTGCTATCAGTACGACACCGACACCGGCCCATATCGCGTAGGCAATACCGACCGGAATAAATTTCAGACTCAGCGCCAGAAAGTAAAACGCTACCAGATAACCAACAATAACCGCGACCGAGGGCCATAGCTTACTAAAGCCCTCTGACGCTTTTAAAAAACTGGTACCAAACACTTCGGCAACAATGGCGATGCTCAGCAATAACCATTTCGACATCTGATAAAACTCAGTTGTAGGTGAAAAATAAGCTGATTGCGATGCCACTGCCTAAGACCGCGACGATAAGACTGACGACCACACCCCACTGACTGCGATAGCCCTCGGGAAATTCAGACTCGCCCAGCGTTTTCAGGACTGAACGAAATTGCGTGGTGGCATAAATGGTTGAAAAGCTGCCCAGCACAATAAACGCCAAGCCCAGCCAAAACGTTAGTTCGGTATTAATAGTGTTTTTACCTTCGGACAAGATTTCCAGAATCAGTCCGGAACGTTCAATCAAAAAACCGAACATAATAAAAGTCAGGCCGGTGCGGATCCACGCCATTAAGGTACGCTCTGCCGCAAATAAAACTCGTGGATCTTGCAGATAAGACATATTAATTCACCTTGCGTCGACGCAGCCAAGCTTTCAGCTTGGCGCTGAGTTTATGGAAAAAACGATGTTTATTGCTGGCCGCTTCACTGGTCAGGAAATTGATCTGAATCGAGCGGCGTATGCCTTCATAAGCGGGGTATCCATGCCAGCAATTATCGGTGACTTTAAAGGCCACCAATGAACCCGGTCCCGGTGTAATTTCTTCAACATAATTTTCTAAATCATGATTGTCACGCAAAATCCGCAGCTTGCCCGATGCCGCCGGCCATTCATCATTTAAATAAATAAGAATGGTCACCAGTTTTGTTTTGGAATCGGTATGAATTCGACCGTCTTTAGCACGTGAATAACCGCGTAAGGTCATCATCATCGGAAGATTCATGACGTCCACAGCAAACTTATCGCAGATGATTTGCCGGAAATCCGGGCTATCAATGGCATTTAAAAACGCTTTGAAATCGTCATTTACCGGCACATCGTCAACATTAAAACTGCCGCCATCATCGATGTCCGGAAAATCGGCCAGCACCCGATCCAGCATCGCATCATTAATCGAACGCGATACAGTAAAAAAAGGAAACGGATCGGTTTTCAGCGGCGCCGCCTGTAAGGCAGCCAAATTAAGCACCGTGTTCATTTAGAATCCTGTCATCGGTCAGTGATATTGAGCAATATGATAATACAAATCAGTCTTCAGCCGGTCTTATCGGAATATTGGCCGCCTGAAAATGTCACAATGCAGGCCAATAAGCGTTCATAAATCACGACAAATATCAGGAGTGAAACATGGCAAAGTGGTTAAACGGGCAGGTGGTCGAAAATAAGCGCTGGACCGATAACTTGTATTCTTTGCGAGTCAAAGCAGATATGGCACCTTTTGAGGCCGGTCAATTTACCCGTTTGGCGCTGGAAATTGACGGTGAAGAAATCAGCCGGCCTTTTTCTCTCGTCAATGCGCCGGATGAGCCCGTGCTGGATTTTTATTTTATTGAAGTGCCGGGCGGTGTGTTATCGACCCAGCTGGCGGCATTACAGGCGGGAGATGATATTTGGGTGGCACCCAAAGCGGCTGGTTTATTGACGCTGAAACAACTGGCCCCCGCCAGCAAATTATTTTTAATTGCCACTGGCACTGGTCTGGGCCCCTTTTTGTCGATCATTAAAACGCAAGAAGTCTGGCAGCAGTTTCAGCAGGTATGTCTGGTGCATGCGGTACGATTTGCCAAAGAACTCAGTTATCAAGACACCATTACTGATGTTCAGGCCTCACACGCTGAGCAATTTCATTATCAGCCAATTGTTAGCCGGGAAAACTCACCAAGCGCATTGAAGGGACGTATTCCCCAGCTTATTGATAACCAACAACTCGAGCAGGCGCTGGGCGTTAAAATCGATAAAGACAGTCAGGTATTGTTATGCGGCAATCCAGCCATGGTTCAGGAAACCACCGATGTTTTATTAGCGCGCGGCTTGACCCGGCATAGTCGTCGTGAAGCAGGCAATATCAGTATTGAAAAATATTGGTAGCCGCCAGTGGTTAACCATTTTAATATTTTTTAAACCCCGAAAATTTACATAAAATTGAAAGGTTTATTAGATTATTGGCCAGACTTTTCTGGAACCTTCACAGGATTTTTCAGTCAAGTTTGGTATGTTAAAAATCAATGCTTATGTTTTGAAAGTCTCAGCTTAATCATCTGTTATCAACTCAATTAACTATCTTAATAACCATCTGTGCATAAAAGTTTTTGGATGCTGATTCGTTAGCAATTAAAGAAAGCTGATTTTTTTTGCTTGCAATACACTGAAATTTTTTACAGTGTTAAGCTGAATTGTTATTTCCGGATCACACTTTGTGATCCACAACAGGGGAGGGGCCATGTCAGATGTCTGGCAGGAAACCATCACCAACGCTGAAGTGTTACGGCGTGATTTACACGCGCATCCTGAGTTGGGCTGGCAGGAATATCGTACAGCTGATCGCATCCGCGATACGCTCAGCACGCTTAATATTCCCTGGCGTGCTTGTGCAGGCACCGGGACGCTGGCCTGGCTGAATCCGGCTGGCAAGGGTCCGCATATTGCGTTGCGCGGTGATATTGATGCCTTGCCGATCATCGAAAATACCCAAAACCACTGGATCTCACAGCATGCCGGCTGCATGCATGCCTGTGGTCATGACGGCCATACTGCTACATTACTGGCGACTGCGCGCTGGTTAAAAATGCATGAGCCTTTTTTGACAGGTCCGGTAACGCTGATTTTTCAGCCTGCGGAAGAGGGTGGCCATGGTGCCCGGGAAATGATTTATGACGGAGCGCTGGAAGGTATTGATGCTATTTATGGCTGGCATAACTGGCCGGCGGTTCCGTTTGGCAAACTAGTCTGCCCCAATGACATTGTGATGTGTGGTAACGGCACATTTGAATTGGTTGTTCATGGCATTGGCGGTCATGCCAGCCAGCCTGAGTTATGCCGCGATCCCGTGCTGGCGGCCAGTGCCATCACATTAAACTTGCAGCAAATCATCAGCCGGCGTTTGCCGCCACAGCAAGCGGCAGTCCTAAGTATTACCTCAATCGAAGCGCCCAGCGCACCGACGGTCATTCCGCAGCAGGCCAGAATAGGCGGAAGCATCCGGGTGCCCGATAAAGCCACCCGAGAAGAGTTGAATCGGTTAATCACCGAGATCAGTCAGCAGACAGCAGCAAGTTACGGGGTGCAGTGCGAGGTAAATATTCATCCACGTTATGAAGCGACGATTAATCACGCCCAACCAGCGATGCAGATGCGTGAAAATTGGCAGGATTTGTTTGGTTTCGATGCTTTGCATAATGACATACGACTACCGATTATGGCATCTGAGGATTTCAGCTATTACCTGCAGGAAATTCCTGGTGCTTTTGCACTGATCGGCAGTGATGACGGGCCCGAACATCAGGTGCCTTGCCACAGTCCATTTTATGATTTTAACGACCGGCTAATACCGCTGGTTACCGCCTTGTTTTCGCGTCTTTGTGGCGCACCTGTTCCGGAGGAACTGCCCAAGATCGGCAAGACGTAAACCGTGAGGAGAAGTAGATGAGCATATTTGAACAAAGAGAGTCGGCGATCCGTGCTTATTGCCGGGTTTATCCGGTGGTGTTTGATAAGGCATTGAATGCCCGTCAGACAGACGAAAATGGTCGTGAATATATCGACTTTTTTGCCGGTGCCGGTGTACTGAATTTTGGTCATAACAATAAGCGCATGACCGATGCCGTAATTGCTTATATTCAATCGAATGGTGTTACGCACAGCCTTGATATGCACACTACTGCCAAGCGGCAATTTATGGAGCATTTTACGCAGACCATTCTTGAGCCGCGCAATATGCCGCATAAAATGCAGTTTATGGGGCCTACCGGCACCAATGCTGTTGAAGCCGCTATGAAATTGGCGCGTCGGGTGACTGGTAGACAGGACATCGTTGCTTTTAGTCACGGTTTCCATGGCATGACGCTGGGAGCGCTCAGCGCCACCGCCAATCAATATTTCCGTAACGCGGCTGGCGTGCCATTAAATCACGTTAAACATTTCCCGTTTGGTTGTGATTCGCTATGCCCCGGTTGTGAACTCGGTTGTGGCATGCAGAGCATCGAACAATTGCGTGCTATTTATGCTGATAGTTCAAGTGGTATTGCGCCACCAGCGGCATTTTTGCTGGAAACCATTCAGGCCGAAGGCGGTGTTAAAGTTGCCGATAAAGACTGGCTACAGGCTTTGGCAAAATTGGCCAGAGAAGTTGGCGCTTTGCTGATTGTTGATGATATTCAGGTGGGGGTTGGCCGCACTGGTTCGTTTTTCAGTTTTGATGATTTGGATCTGGATCCGGACATCATTTGTCTCGCCAAAGGCATTGGTGGCCTTGGTACCCCAATGGCCATGAATCTGGTCAAGCCTGAACTGGATGAACATTGGTCACCGGGCGAGCATACCGGCACCTTCCGTGGCCAGGATATCTCGTTTATTGCTGGCGATCAGGCGCTGACTTATTTTGATGATGATGAGCTGATGCAAACCGTTAAAGCTCATGGTGTCATGATGGCCGATAGTCTGCAGCCACTGGTGGATCGACATCCTCTGGTCAACCTGACGGGCAAAGGCATGATTCTCGGCCTTGATGTCGGTAATGGTGATCGTGCCAAGCAAATCGTCAGTCAGTGTTTTGATGCCGGCCTGATGATTGCCAGCTGTGGTACTGGTGGCCGGGTAGTCAAATTGATCCCGCCGTTGACTACGCCAAAAGCCGATCTGGAAGAAGGCCTGCAAATCCTGATTAAAGCCACCGACAACGTCATGATGCAGGAGGCGGCATGAGACAACGCGATGATATGACATTCCCATTTGAGGAATATGAACGACGATTACGCGAGCTGCGTGAACGAATCGCCGAGCGATGTATGGATGCCGTGGTGATTTCCGATCCGGAAAACATCATGTATCTGACCGATTATCAGACGACGGGTTATTCCTTCTTCCAGGCGCTGGTGGTACCGCTCGAAGATGAGCCCTTTATGATCACCCGTAAACTGGAAGAATCCAATGTCACCGCCCGTACTTGGGTGGACATTACCCGGCCATATCCGGATACCGGAGATGCCATCCAGATGCTGGTGGATGCTTTACGTGAATTTGGTCTCGATAAAAAACGCATTGGTTATGAACGCAATAGCTACTTTTTTCCTGCTTATCATCAAGATCGGATTCACACCACACTGACCGATGGCAAACTGTTGGATTGTTTTGGCATTGTCGAAGAAGGCCGGGTGTGCAAGTCACCGATGGAAATTGCCTTGATGCAAAATGCAGCAAGAGCCACCGAAGCAGGTATGCAGGCTGGTATTGAAGCAACCGAAGCCGGGGTTACTGAAAACGATATTGGCGCAGCAATCAGTTCAGCAATGTTCAAAGCCGGTGGTGAACCGCCAGCAGTAATGCCTTATGTGACCTCAGGGCCCAGAACTATGATTGGTCATGCTACTTGGGAGGGGCGCATAGTGCAGCCCGATGAGCATGTTTTTCTGGAAGTTGGTGGTTGTTACCGGCGTTATCATACGGCGATGATGCGTACTGTAGTGCTCGGTAAACTCAGCCCATCAATGTATAAAGCGCAGGAAATCATGAAAATGGCGCTGGATGCCGTACATAATAATTTTCAACCGGGTATGACGGTATCAGATGCCGATAATATGATCCGCAATATCATTACCAAAAATGATATTGGTGCGCATTTGGTTACCCGGTCTGGTTATTCCATCGGTATTGCTTTCCCGCCCAGTTGGGATGAGGGTTATATCGTCAGTCTTAAACAAGGCGAATCCGTGGTACTGAAGCCCGGCATGACTTTTCATATTATTCCCTGGATGTGGGGTGTTGATGGCGATAAAAGCTGCGGAATTTCTGACACGATTCATATCACTGAAAGCGGATGTGAGTCGTTTTTTACTATGGATCGGGATTTTATTGTTAAACCAACCAGTAATGGCAAAAAACTACTGAGCATGGATAGCGCGCGTCAAAATGAGGCCGCCAAAGACGATAAAAAAACCACAGCCAAACATTCTTCCTGAGGACATTATGCTAATAGCAATCAATCCCTGTAACGGGCAATCACTCGAACCTTTCCCGCCGCTTGATAAAAATGAAATGTATGCACGGATCGGCGAAGCGACCGAGGCATTTACCGGTTGGCGAGCCAAAAGCTTTGCTGAGCGTGCTGAGGTACTGAAAGCTGTTGCCAAACAATTACGCGCCGAAAAACATGACATTGCCGAACTTATGGCACTGGAAATGGGCAAGCCGATTAAAGAGGGTGTGCCGGAAGTTGAAAAGGCTGCAAGCTGCGCCGAGCATTACGCGGAGCATGCCGAATCTTATCTGGCGGATGAAGTTCTGCCGTCTGATGCCAGCCTCAGTTATGTTACTTATCAGCCTCTGGGCACATTGCTTGGTATTTTGCCGTGGAACGCGCCGTTATGGCTGGCATTTCGTTATTTAGCACCAGCATTGATGGCAGGCAATACTTGCGTGATGAAACATGATTCCCATGTGCCACGTTCGGCGCAGGCGATTGCCAATGCCTTTTTAAAAGCTGGCGCACCCGACAATATTATGGTCAATCTGCCTTTAGATACACCAGAAGTGGAATTGGCGATTCGTGATTCGCGCATCGCGGCAGTGTCATTTACCGGCTCCAGCGGTGCTGGCAAAAAAGTCGCTGCGATGGCGGGCAGTGAAGTAAAACCCTGCGTTTTAGAGCTGGGTGGCTCAGATCCGGTTTTGGTATTAAATGATGCCGATCTGGAACGCGCAGTCGATATAATTTGCACGTCACGGTTTATTAATGCGGGTCAATCGTGTATTGCCGCCAAACGCGTTATCGTTGAGGCAGATGTCCATGATCGTTTTGTTGAGTTGGCAAAACAACGGCTCAGTAAATTGCAACTCGGCGATCCTTTACAAGCCAATACCGATATTGGGCCGATTGCTCGTGAGGATTTACAACTGAATTTGCATCGGCAAGTTGAAGACACGGTTGCCGCGGGTGCCAAATGTTTACTCGGGGGTGATTTGCCACAAGGTGATGGCTTTTTCTATCCAGTGACTTTACTAACCGAGGTGACGCCGACGATGTGCGCATTTCGCGAAGAAACATTTGGCCCGGTGATGGTGATTATCAAGGCCGACGATGTGGAGCATGCCCTGGAAATGGCGAATGACACCGAATATGGTCTTGGCGCTGGGGTATGGACGGAAAATGCTGAACTGGCTAAATCGCTGGCCATGCAGATTGAATCAGGTCAGGTCGCGATTAACGGCATTGTAAAAACCGATCCCCGATTGCCAAGTGGTGGCATCAAAGGCTCGGGTTATGGCCGTGAACTGGGCCCGCATGGCATCAAAGAATTTGTGAATGCCAAGCAGATTTGGATTAAGTAAGCAGTTTTATTTTAAAGTATAAAAAAAGCTCGTTATGACGTGACCCCCAATTTTTGGACATCAACATTGGGGGTCTTTTTATGGTTGTTCAGTTAGCATTTCAGCCAATGCAGTCGCTAAATCATCAAGATTATCACCCAGTGCGCGAACCATGGCTGGATAACCGGGTTTCTGAAGTTCGTTTTGAAGATGAAAGTTATGCAAATCAAGTAGTTCACCTTCAGCATTGTGTAATTGCCATTGACCCGTTGTCATTGCCAGTCCGTCATAGTGGCCATGAAAGGCATCAATAATTAACGACAATCTTAAATCAGCAGCCGTTTGTGGCCCAACCACGGTAAAGGGTTGCGAACGTTGATTTAGTCGGTCACGCAAAGCCCGGTTGATTTGCTGGCGGAGATCGTCAGCCCAAAGATGATTTTTAGCCTGATTGAGCGTTATATCGTCAAGTTGCAGTACCAGGCCCCCCCCCGTAAGAAAATCCGCCAACTGCACATTACTTATTTGCAACATACCGGCGGAAGATTCGTTGGTGCGTTGTGTTAACTCAGCTTCCGGCAAAAAATAGCGATGATTTTCAATTGGTTGTTTGGCACAGCCGCTTAGCAACACGATAAATAACGCTGCAAAATAGGTTTTAAAATTCATCATGAGCATACCTGCAGTTAGGGTTGGGCCGCTGGCGGCACCGGATCGTTTTCCGGCGCGGCATTAAAAATCAGTGCATTAGGTTGTTCACTGAGCGTACGCGCAATCGGCTGCAAATCCCGGATGAGTTTTTCCAGACTTTGTAGCGTGCGGTTTAACTCCTGATATGCCGGTGAATTCGGTGACAAGCCATCAATAGCTTCACGTAATTCGGCCAAAGTTTGATTAATATTAGCCGGTACGCTTTGTGTTTGCGGATCATTAACCAGCGTATTCACACTTCGGGTCAGATCACGAATTTCGCGCAACAGCGTTTCTGATTGCTGCATATTGTTATCCATGCCCTGCAAAAGCGGTTCAACCTCCAGGGCATTGAGCTTATCGAGCAGATTTGAAACTTTTAACTCAATTTGGGCAAGTCCGGTTGGTGTCGTTGGGATCACCGGCCGATCTTCAAAGGTTTTCTTTACATAGTCGTCAGTTTTATCCCGCTGGAAATTTAAGTCGACAAACAAAGCGCCTGTCAGCAAATTTCCGGACTTTAAAGTGGCGCGAAGACCATTACCGAGCATGGTTTCGATGCGTTCACGCCATTCTTCGAGATCGATCTTTTCCTGTCCACCAAGACGCTGGGGTTCCATACGTATCAGAACAGGAATCGCGAAGCTTTCGCGGCTGGGCCGCTCAGGTGAAGTAAAACGCCAGGGTACTTTACGCACCGTACCGACCCGTATGCCGCGAAATTCCACTGGCGCGCCTTCAGAAAGACCGCGAACAGTGTCTTCGACCAGCAGCACATATTCCAGATAATCACTGTAAATACCCTGACGGGCACTTTCTTCATCCGGAAACAGTTGATAGATACGATCGCCGTTAGCTTCGTCGGTTGCGTTGGTAGCCGGTAAATCTGCCAGTTCACCAAAGGTTACGCCACCGCTGATTAACGCTTCCAAAGAGGCAATATTGACTTCGATGCCAGAGGAGCTCAGTTCCAAATTAATCCCTTTTGCAGACCAGAAGCGGGTATTAGGGCTAATAAGTACGTCGTAGGGACTTTCAATAAATAATTGATGATTAACCTGTCGGGTACTTTTATCAAATTCGGCAGTTTCTACTCTGCCGACGGTGTACCCCTGATAAGTGACGGGGTCACCGCTACGTAATGAATTACCCATTTGACTCACTAATTTTATCCGGATACCTTTAGCACCATCCAGCGCCACAGGCGGTTGATCCAATACCGAAAATTTACGTTGCTGCTGTTCCGATTCACCCGGCTGCATTTGAATATAGGCACCAGACAGCACAGTACCAAAACCACTGATTCCCTCGCGGCTGATGCGTGGTTTGACCACCCAGAAGCGTGTGTCCTCAACCAGAATTTCTTCGGCATCATGATTAATGCGCGCCATGATCAGTGCCTGCCTTAAATCTTCGGACAGTCTGACTTCTTCTACCAGACCAATATCGACATTGCGGGTTTTTATTTTGGTTTTACCGGCTTCGATACCTTCGGCATTTGACATGGTCAGCGTTATCAATGGGCCGGTGTTGCGGTAATTGTCGACAATCAGCCAGACGCCAATCAACATTGCGACTACGGGAATAATCCAGATTGGCGAAAGCCGCGAAGCCTTGACCGGTTTGGCGCGGTGCAAATCGGTCTGTTGTGGTGTTTCGGCTGAACCGGTTTCACTCATGCAGTGCATCCTTAATGGTTGTAGACGAAGTATCGGCAGGTTTATCCCAAATCAAACGCGGGTCAAAACTGATGGCTGCCAGCATCGTTAATATTACCACTGCGGCAAATGCCAGGGCGGCTGGCCCCGGATTAATTGATAACAGACTGCCGGCGCGGATAAGCGCCACTAAAACCGCCACCACAAATACGTCAACCATCGACCAGCGGCCGATAAATTCGGTAATGCGATACAGGCGTACGCGGCTGCGATGGCTGATTTCACTGCTTTTACCAATACGCAAACATAGCCAAGCAAGTGCCAGAATTTTGCCGATTGGTACAATGATACTGGCGACAAAAATCACCAACGCAATAGGCCAGGATCCAGCATTGATCAATTCAATTACGCCACCAATAATGGTTTTAGGCTGCGTGTTTCCAAGCCGGGTGCTATACATGATTGGGTAAACATTGGCTGGAATATACAGCACGCTGGCAGCTAGCAAAAATGCCCAGGTTCGCTGAACACTTCGCGTCAAACGACGCTGTAAAATCTCCCCACAACGTTGGCAGTAGCCTTTGCCAGTCTTGGGTAAATGCTGCAATAAACCACAGGTTTTACAACTGGTTAAATGTTGGGAAGCAGCGGTTTGTCCG
>CAYYRO010000005.1:44829-46348 GCA_964474075.1 uncultured Methylophaga sp. | reverse complement strand
TTTTACCGGCGTTTTCCGGACAAGGTCAGTTACCACGTGGTCGGTGATGGCTTTACCTGGGATACACAGAATCTGGAGCAGGATAAACGCTCAGCAGAAAAAGGCTGGGCAATTGTTAAAGATATGCTGGCCAATCCTGACATCAGTGTGATTTTGCTGGATGAGTTAAACATTGTATTAAAGATGCACTATCTCGATACAGAAACCGTGCTGGCTGATATCGCTAACCGGCCACCTATGCAGCATGTCATTATTACTGGTCGTGGCGCACCGCAGGCGGTGATTGATGCATCTGATACGGTGAGCCGTATTGATGATGTGAAACATGCTTTTCGTGATGGCATCCGTGCACAAAAAGGTATCGAGTTATAGCGCCTGTAACTTTACTGTAAAGTTACTCACATTTTCTGTGGATAAGTCTGTGTTTAACATTGGAGTTAATCGCTAAGTTGTTCAAATTGCTGGGATGGTCACAAAATGGTCAAAATTTGACCAACAGATAAAAGCGTATAACTTTCAATGACTTACAATCATTCATTGAAGATCAAGCAGTTAGCGATTGATGTTGCACGGCCATGTGAAGAACCTGTGAAACAAGTGCATAACTTACTATGAGGATGTCAGCATATCACCATGATCTGGTGATCTAACTAAACAAAGGGATAACTCAGGTAGCAGTCACTACCTGAGTTACGATTGAGGTCTTAATTCAGACTGATTCGGTTTCGTTGATAATGTCCAGATGCAGCTCGTTGTCTTTAAGCATTACCCGGACATGGCCGCCCTCACTGAGCTTGCCAAACAGCAATTCATCAGCCAGTGGGCGTTTGATTTTTTCCTGCACCAGCCGCGCCATTGGCCGCGCGCCCATTTGCACGTCGTAACCATTTTCAGCCAGCCATTCACGTGCATCATTATCAATTTCAATGGTGACGTTTTTATCCTGCAACAGCATTTCCAGTTCTAACACGGACTTGTCAGCTACCCGAAGGATGGCATCCGGCGTCAGTGGTTTGAATTGAATAATGCCGTCAAGACGGTTACGGAATTCAGGCGTAAAGGTACGCTTCAGCGCTTCCATACCATCACTCTGATGCATTTCCTGCTTGGTAAAGCCAATACTCGACTTATTCATTTCCTGAGCACCAGCATTACTGGTCATTACCAGAACGACATGACGGAAATCCGCTTTACGGCCGTTATTATCCGTCAGCGTACCGTGATCCATAACTTGTAATAACAGGTTAAAGACATCCGGATGCGCTTTTTCAATTTCATCAAGCAACAACACCGCGTGCGGTTGTTTGATAATCGCATCGGTTAATAAGCCGCCCTGATCAAAGCCGACATAGCCCGGCGGTGCACCGATCAAACGTGACACCGTATGGGATTCCATATATTCGGACATATCAAAACGAATCAGTTCAACACCCAGAATATGGGCTAACTGTCGGGTAACTTCGGTTTTACCAACACCGGTTGGGCCAGCGAATAAAAAGGCGCCGGTCGGTTTTTCCGG
>CAYYRO010000005.1:35501-44729 GCA_964474075.1 uncultured Methylophaga sp. | reverse complement strand
GGTTTCAGGCCTTTGAGAATTTCGATGGTTTCAGAAATTGATGGCTCAGGCACATCAATTTTCTGGAAACGTCTCGCCAGCGCTCTGTCGTGTTCAAAAATGCTGCGGTATTCCTGGTAAGTAGTCGAACCAATGCATTTTAATTCGCCGTTAGCGAGTAACGGTTTTAATAAGTTGGCGGCATCCATGGCACTGTTACCAGCGCTACCGGCACCAATGACGGTGTGAATTTCATCGATAAATAAAATCGCGTGATCTTTTTGTTTGATTTCACGGAGCAAGGCTTTTAAGCGTTTTTCAAAATCACCACGATATTTTGTACCGGCAACCAATGCGCCCATATCCAGCGCATAGATGACCGCATCTTCGAGAATTTCGGGTACATCGCCATCTTCAATCCGCTTGGCAAGGCCTTCGGCTAATGCTGTTTTACCAACACCGGCTTCGCCGACAAACAAGGGATTATTTTTCCGGCGACGGCACAGCACCTGCAAAGTGCGCTCAATTTCATGGGCGCGACCAATCAACGGATCAATCCGGCCCAGTTTGGCTTCGGCATTCAAATTGGACGCATACAAAGCCAGCGCGCTTTTATTTTCACCGCTGCCCTCACCGTCTTCGCCCTGAGGTTTTTCAACTTTGGCTTCCGGGCTGGCTTCAGCAATACTGCTGTGGCTGATCGCATTGACCACATCCAGCCGGGTGACGTCCTGTTTTTGTAATAAGAAAACGGCTTGTGACTGCTGCTCTGAGAAAATCGATACCAGGACATTGGCACCTGTAACTTCTTCGCCACCAGATGATTGCACGTGCATCACCGCACGCTGCAAAATACGCTGAAATGCCAGGGTTGGCTGGGTCTCGCGTTCGGTATCTTCCGGCAAAGTCGGCAGATTATCGGCAAGAAAATCGGTCAGATCCTGACGCAAAGCGGCAATATCCACCTCACAAGCTTTGAGCACTGCTAATGCCTGACCGTTTTCCAGCAACGCCAATAGCAGATGCTCAACGGTCAGAAACTCATGCGAACGTTGCCTTGCATAGTTAAAAGCCTGACTCAGCGTGTGCTCTAATTCTTTACTTAACATACGTCATTTCGCCTGTAGTGTTGCTGCCACGGTTAATCCTGTTCCATGGTGCACTGTAAAGGATGCCCGTTGTGCTGGGCATAACTGTTGACCTGTTCCACTTTGGCCTCAGCGATTTCAAAAGTAAATACCCCGCATAAAGCCTGGCCTTCCGTGTGCACCTGCAGCATGGTACGTGTTGCTCGCTCACGCCCCATATCAAACAGTTTTTCCAACACTTCGACGACAAAATCCATTGGCGTATAGTCGTCGTTCAGCATAATCACCCGATACTTGGGTGGCTGTTTCAGTTCGGGCTTGGACGGGGCAACCGCAAAACCATGCCCTGTTGTCCAGTCTGGTACCGATTTTTCAGTCATCGTTTAAATTCAGCTCGCTGCATCAACCATTTTTTTGAGTTCACCTGATTCGTACAGTTCCATAATAATGTCACAACCGCCGACTAATTCACCGTTAATGTACAGCTGCGGAAAAGTTGGCCAGTCGGCGTACCGATGCAAATTGGCGCGTACATCCGGATCTGCCAGTACATTGACATAAGCAAATTCTGAACCACATGCCGCCAGTGCCTGAGATGACCGGCTGGAAAAACCACATTGTGGAAACTCCGGTGTACCTTTCATAAACAAGATCACAGAATTGCCTTCAATTGCCTGCTTGATCCGCTCCATAATATCCATGCTAATACCTCTTTAATTGATTCGTTGTGCAGATGGGGGCCACCTGCTGATAATTCAAGATTACGCCTGTGACGCCGGCTGCTGCAAGAGGCCTAAAACCCCATCTAAACCACAATAGTTTAATGCTGTTGAAGCGTGCTGCTGCACCATTGGTTTGGCATGATAGGCAACGCTCATCCCGGCTTCAGCCATCATCATTAAATCATTGGCCCCATCACCCATGGCAATGGTCTGTGCGGGTTTGATTTTTAATTCATGACATCGGGCCAGCAAAAAATCAGCTTTGGCTTTTGCACCACAAACATCTCCGACGACTTCGCCGGTCAGTTTGCCATCTTTTTCGGCCAGCACATTGGCTTGGCTGAAGTCTAAATTCAGACGCTTATGTAAACGCTCGGTAAAAAACGTGAATCCCCCAGAGACCAGCGCCGTTTTAATGCCCAGCTGTTTTAAACCCGCCAGCATGACTTCTGCACCGGGATTAAGTTTTAGCCGCTCGTTGTAAACCGTTTCCAGCATCGTTACCGGCAAACCGGCCAGTAACTTCACTCGTTGTCGCAACGACGCTTCAAAATCAAGCTCACCACGCATCGCAGCTTCAGTAATCGCTGCAACTTCCGGTTTAATGCCCAGGCAATCAGCGATTTCATCAATACATTCGATGCTAATCAGCGTCGAATCCATATCCATCACCAATAATTTACATTGCTTGGCGTCAAAGCCAGCCGGTAATACGTTGATATCAAAATGATAGTGTTCGCGCAGCAAGCTGACTTCAGCCGGCATAATATCGGCTTCGATTAAGGCAAAACGCTCTTGCCAATGCAATTCACCGTGTACCGTCTGGGCAATTTCTGCAGCGGCCATCTGTTCCAGTACGGGGCCCTGAAGGATTAATGTCGACATAAATTCCTGCCTGAAAAAACACAAACGGCGAGCCTGATCTGCATCAGCTCGCCGCCTGAAAGAAATGGGTTACCGTTTAAAATTTCGGCTTAACCGGCGCGGATTTAAAGCGTGCAACACTGTCATTGATTTCCTGCATGGCAGCTTCCTTACCTTGCCAGCCATCAATTTTGACCCATTTATTCTTTTCGAGATCTTTGTAGTGCTCAAAGAAATGCGCTAATTGATTTAATAACCGCTCCTGAACATCACCAATATCATGAATATCGTCATACATTTTATCGTGTGGTACGGCGAGCACTTTGGCATCTTCACCGGATTCATCGGTCATTTTCAGCATGCCCACAGGCCGGCATTGCACCACAGAGCCGCTAATCAATGCATAAGGGCTGATGACCAGCACATCAACGGGATCTCCATCGTCAGACAAAGTATGTGGCACATAACCATAGTTGCATGGGTAGAACATCGCTGTATTCATAAAGCGATCCACAAACATTGCACCGGTTTCTTTATCAACTTCGTATTTCACCGGATCCGAATGTGACGGAATTTCGATGATGACATTGATATCTTCAGGTACATTTTTGCCAGAACTGACGCGGTCCAGATTCATTGATTAAGCGCTCCCCGTGCGGATTAGGTAAATCCTTCTATTATAGAAGAAAACGCTCGCTGATTAAACTCAAATCCGCTTTTATTCTGGTAATGGCAACATATCAAATTCTTCTTTGCCAACGCCGCACTCCGGGCATACCCACTCATCCGGAATATCTGCCCAGACGGTGCCCGGTGCAATGCCCTCTTCCGGTAAGCCAATGGCTTCATCGTAGATAAAACCGCAGATTTGACACTCCCAACGTTGCATATCAACCTCCGTCACTGACTGAAGAAATAGAATGCTACCGCTAATAATGCAATCGAAAACAATTGTCTGAGCAATTTATCCGGCAGTGTTTTAGCCAGCTTAACACCGAGCGGTGCAAAGATGCTGCTGGTCGCGGCAATCGCGAAAAATGCCGGCCAGACAATATAGCCCGTTTGCCAATCAGCATTGTTCGCTGGCGCCCAGACAATAAATCCAGCTACCGCCGACAAGGCAATCGGCAATCCGCATGCCGCTGCACTGCCTATCGCCTGTTTTATCGCCAAACCTGCCAGTAATAAATATGGCACCACCAAAGTACCGCCGCCAATACCGACAAAGGCTGACACAACACCCGTTACACTGCCAAATCCGGTTGCAGCAGCTGGCTTTAATAATCGCGGATAACCGCTATGCGGCAATTTGATCCAGACACGTATGGCCATCAACAAAGCAAATACCGCAAAAATTCGCTGTAGCACTTCGCCTGATAGCTGGCTTGCCATCCAGGCGCCAAAAAAACCGCCCAGCATTAAGCCGCCTACCAATTTTTTTACCACCGACCAGTCAATGTTCTGATGACGATGATGCGCCGTTAGAGAGGCCAGTGCTGTCACGCAAATCGTCATCATCGATGTACCGATTGCCAGATGCATAATATTTTCAGCTGCCATCCCTTGCCAGCTGAATAACAATACCAATACCGGCACCAGGATCAGACCGCCCCCCAGCCCCAACAAGCCTGCTATCAAACCTGCAAAAATTCCGGCAACAGCAAAACTCAGCCATTCCATTTCATCAAAATCCTGTTTAAAGCTTAACCGTGGCTGACTTTACAGCCTGAAGCGTTAAAGGTATAACCAAATTTCCGTATTAAGAGTGTGTATTTTCAATGTAAGTTAAATTCTAAGACAAAGAGGTCAGCCTATGTGGTCAATAAATGCAGTCCCCGTGGTTCTGGGTATTCTCGGACTCGTTTGTGCTTTACTGGTTTACAACAAAATCAAAGCCTCGCCGTCAGGTATTGGCAAGGTGGTTGAAATAGGTGATGAGATTCATCTGGGCGCGATGGTATTCATGCGTGCTGAATATTCCAGACTGGCGATCTTTTGTTTGATTTGCATTATTGCCCTCGGGCTGTCTGATTTAGGCTGGCACACTGCGCTGGCCTTTTTTGTGGGCGCTATTGCCTCAGCAACCGCTGGTTTTATCGGCATGTACGCGGCGACCAAAGCCAATGTCCGAACGGCTGTTGCCGCACGCGATAAAGGTGCACCAGAAGCACTGACCATTGCTTTTTATGGTGGCTCCGTAATGGGGTTAACCGTTGCTGCCATGGGGCTGCTGGGACTGGGTATTTTATATCTGCTGTACGGCAGTGATCCGCATACTGCACATACTATTCACGGCTTTGGTATGGGTGCTTCTTCGGTTGCATTATTCTCACGGGTTGGCGGTGGTATTTTCACCAAGAGTGCTGATGTCGGCGCCGATTTGGTCGGTAAAGTTGAAGCTGGTATTCCCGAAGATGATCCACGTAATCCGGGCGTTATTGCTGATAATGTCGGTGATAATGTTGGTGATGTTGCCGGTATGGGTTCCGATATTTTTGAATCCTACTGCGGTGCGATGATTGCCGGTATTGCCATCGCATCGACCATGACCATGATGACCATTAATGAGCTCGGTGGTGGTAATCAGCAAACCCTGATGTTTATGCCATTAGCCTTATCATCGCTGGGCATTTTATGTTCAGTGGCCGGCATTCTCACCGTCAAACTGTTTTCGGCAAAAAATCCCGGTGATGCCTTACGATTTGGCACACTCGGCGCATCTGTGATTTTTATTCTGCTGTCTTACGTGTTGATTCAAATGCTCGGTGCCAGTAGTAATATCTGGTTTGCTGTATTAGCAGGTGCCATTGGCGGCATTATTGTCGGTCTGGTTACCGAGTATTACACCGGTGGTGCACCGGTCCGTAAACTGGCCAAAGATGGTGAAACAGGCGCAGCAACGGTCATTATCGGCGGTCTGGCACTGGGGATGCAGTCTGTTGCTATTCCCGTTTTGACCATTGCCGCAATTATTTTTGCTTCAAGCTATTTTGCCGGTTTATACGGTGTGGCGATCGCAGCCATCGGTATGCTCGGTACCGTTGGTATCACCATGGCGATTGATGCCTATGGACCGGTCGCTGATAACGCCGGTGGTATTGCCGAAATGTCGAAAATGGGCAAAGAGACCCGTGATATTACCGACTCACTGGATTCACTCGGTAATACCACAGCGGCAATTGGTAAAGGTTTTGCCATTTCAGCGGCGGCATTGGCTGCCCTGGCGATTATCAGCGCCTATATCGAAACCATTAATGCCGAAAGTGGCGGTAATTTACAGTTGTTAATTACCAACCCGATCGTGCTGGTCGGGATGTTTATCGGCGGCATTTTTCCGTTTCTGGTCAGTTCAATGACGATGACGGCGGTTGGTGATGCTGCCTTTGACATGATTCATGAAATCCGTCGTCAGTTTCGTGAAATCCCCGGTTTGCTGGAAGGCACCGGTAAACCCGATACCGCACGTTGTGTAGAAATCGCGACCAAAGCGGCTTTACGAAAAATGATCTTGCCGGGCACGTTGGCAGTATTAGCACCGATTGTGGTGGGCTTTGGTCTGGGGCCGGAAGCGCTCGGTGGTATGCTCGGTGGCGGCTTACTCGTCTGCGTTCTGATGGCATTGATGATGGCTAATGCCGGCGGTGCCTGGGATAACGCCAAAAAGTTTGTCGAACAAGGCAATCTGGGTGGCAAAGGTTCAGAGGTTCATAAAGCTAATGTGGTTGGCGATACCGTTGGCGACCCGCTGAAAGACACATCCGGTCCATCGATGAATATTTTGATCAATGTGATGGCAATTGTCAGTCTCGTAATTGCCCCGTTGTTGGTCTAAGTTCATTAAAATGCTTAGAAAAAGGCCATCTTCGGATGGCCTTTTTATTTGGCTGGCCGGATAATTTGCCAGTCCCGTTACACTAAGCAATAGCTTTTCAACTGCATGTGAATAATTTTTTTGGCTGATTCTGCAATTTCTCACCGTCAAATCTGGCTGATCGCCGGGCCAATGATTCTGGCCAATATCTCGACGCCACTATTGGGTATGGTCGATACTGCGGTGGTCGGGCATCTATCGTCCGCGCATTATCTCGGCGCAGTTGCTATTGGCAGCATGATTTTTACCTTTGTGTTCTGGGGGTTCGGTTTCTTACGAATGGCGACTACTGGCCTTAACGCTCAGGCGTATGGCCGTGATGATAAGGTGGCCATGCAGGCGGTGTTGTTTCAGGCAATTTGGCTGGCGATATTAATTTCTCTCGCTCTGCTCATCATACAAACACCGATACGGGATTTGGCTTTGTGGTTGGTCAACAGTTCCGCCAGTGTCGAACAATACACTGCCATCTATTTTGATATCAGAATCTGGAGTGCACCGGCCACCCTGATGAACTACGCCATTCTCGGCTGGTTAATCGGCCGGGAGGCTTCCAAAGCTGCTTTATTGATGGTGCTAGTCATTAATGTTGCCAATATCGTGCTGGATTTATTGCTGGTCAATGGTTTGGGGATGCATGTTGATGGCGTGGCCTGGGCGTCGGTGGCAGCGGAATATCTGGGTTTATTGACCGGCATTGTTTTGCTAACACGCTATGGCGTCAATTTACAGGCCTGGCAACTGGCACGGCGTTGGCAAAATTTCCGGGCTGGCTTTCGGGGGTTGGAGGTACATGGCAACTTTATGATCCGCACCTTCGTGCTGATTCTCTGTTTTGCTTTTTTCACCAGTCAGGGTGCCCGTCAAGGCGATATCGTACTGGCTGCCAACAGTGTTCTGCTGAATTTTATTACCTTTATGGCATTTGTTCTCGATGGCTTTGCCAATGCGACTGAAGTGTTAACCGGCAAAGCACTGGGCCGTAAAAACCAGGCGGAATTAAAACGGGCTTTGTGGCTGACCGGTATCTGGTCATTGATGATGGCATTAATCTTTATGCTGATTTACGCCTTGTTTGGCCAATCCATCATTCGTCTGTTGACCAGTATTGATGCCGTCGTGGTATTGGCAGATCAATATCTGCTCTGGGTGGTGATCGCACCGATATTCGGCGTCTGGTCTTATTTATTCGATGGCTTATTTGTGGGTGCTACCCGCAGTCGTGAAATGCGCAATACCATGCTGTTTTCAGCATTTATGGTGTATTTGCCAGCATGGTATTTTTTACAAGGTTTTGGTAATCACGGGTTATGGGCGGCGATTTTATTGTTTTTACTCGCCCGTGGTCTTAGCCAAAGTTTGTATCTCCCGAGAATTATGCGATTAACGACCTAAATCGGATCGTCGCTGCCCCAATTGTCTTTTGCCGAACCACGGCGCTCTTTACCCTTACGGCGATCTTCTTTGGTCAGATCAAAACGAAACATTTCCCGCCGATCCTCGCCGGTGCGACGGACGTCTTTTCGGCGTTCAGGCTGTCCAAGGCGTTGATGTTCGGTTAAAGGCGGTGTGGTTGTTTTTTTGTTTTCGCTCATAGGTTTACTCCAGCATATGCTAATTTCGAAATTACGCCGGGCGTGGTGGCTTGTCAATCAGTGAAAAAGTCTGGCGCTGCCGGGTTAACGGGCAATCAAAGGCCAGAGAAACCGCCTGTAATTGCAAACCGGCGGGATCGGCGCTGCCATAAAGATTATCGCCCACAACCGGATGACCGACTGCCGCACAATGCCGGCGAATTTGGTGTTTACGACCACTATCGATACTGACCTGTAAAAATGACTGGTTTTTATCGGCACTATAATCCAGCAGTGTTAACTCAGTACTGGCTGTTTTGCCATCCAGCGGCTGGTCGATGGTTAATGTGTTACTGGCCAACTCGCCCATCACACTGACCCGATAGCGCTTGTCGACATGACGCTTTTGAAATAAACCAGACAATGCCGCAGCAGCCTGTTTGTCATGCGCTATCAACATCAGGCCACTGGCTTCACGGTCAAGCCGATGCACTAAAAAGCTTTGTCTCGCCGGCGTAAAAAACTGCTCTGCAAAGCGCAATAAACTGCAATGATCACCCCACATCGTCCCCTGTGCCAGCATTCCTGCTGGTTTATGCCAGACACTGTAGCGTTTTAAATCTTTGATTAAGCTGGCCTCGGGCACCGGCTGCGCCAAAATCTGCGGGTCAAAATACAAATGTATTTGCTCGCCCGTATTCAGCACTTTTTTGACCCGCCGCAGCCGTTGTTGCTGTTTGCCTCTTTGCAGCCAGACAGCGCCTTTTGCCAGACATTGTTTGATTTGCTGTTTGGAAAGTGTGGTGTGCGCGGCAAGACAATCCAAAACCGTTATGCCGGGCTGATTCACGGTATGATGAAATTCGAGTCGGGGTGTGTTTGCTGACATTTGATGATGACGCGCTTTGGCGTAGAATTAGCTTTTATTTTGAGGAAACGGTCATGGTTATACCGCATTTGCGTATTTGCTGTCTTGCCCTGCTCTGCAGCTTGCCGTTTCTCACGCAAGCAGAAATCTACAAATGGACCGATGAAAATGGCCAGGTTCATTACACACAAGAACCGCCAGCTAACCAGCCTGCCGAACATATAGCGCCACCACCGCCACCTGCGATTGATCCTGAAAAAGC
>CAYYRO010000005.1:0-35401 GCA_964474075.1 uncultured Methylophaga sp. | reverse complement strand
GCCGAATTTGAAAAGCAAGTCGACGAATTCTGTAACTAAAGGAGACGACCATGCCCTACTTAAATATTGTTACCAACCAGACTATCGCTGATGAAGCGGCCCTTTTGAAAGCCGCCAGCAAAACGGTTTCTGAGGTCAGTGGCAAACCTGAAAGCTATGTAATGATCGCCATTGAACAAAAAGCCACTATGTCGTTTGGTGGCAGTACCGAACCAACAGCGATTCTGGATTACCGATCGCTGGGACTGCCCAGTGACCGGAAAGCTTTCTCCGATGCTATGTGCACAATGATCGAACAACAAATCGGGGTCAGCGGCAGCCGCACTTATATCAGCATGACTGATAGCGAACGTCAAAACTGGGGCTGGGATCACAGCACATTTTAATTTACCAAGGCTGGCCTAATCGGCCAGCCACTTGCCAAAACAATAACAATTCACAGGACTTTAGCTTTTACATGCGTACTTCCAAGCTGCTTATTTCGACCTTAAAAGAAACCCCGGCGGATGCCGAAATTGTCAGTCATCAGTTGATGCTGCGTGCCGGTTTAATCCGCCGGCTGGCTTCCGGGCTCTACACCTGGCTGCCGATGGGACTGCGCGTGTTACGCAAAACCGAAGCCATTGTCCGTGATGAAATGGATAAAGCCGGTGCCCAGGAAGTCTTGATGCCATCCATACAACCGGCTGAGCTTTGGCAAGAAAGCCAGCGCTGGGAAAAATATGGTCCGGAACTGCTGCGTGTGACCGATCGCCATCAGCGTGAATTTTGTTACGGCCCAACCCATGAAGAAGTGATTACCGATCTGGTGCGGCAGGAAATTCGTAGCTATAAACAATTGCCCGTGAATTTTTATCAGATCCAAACCAAATTCCGTGATGAAATCCGGCCGCGATTTGGTTTGATGCGGGCCCGCGAATTTTTGATGAAAGACGCCTACTCTTTCCATTTGGATCAGGCCTCTTTGCAAGAAACCTATGAACAAATGCATACGGCTTACTGCAATATTTTTAACCGTATTGGTCTGAATTTCCGCCCGGTACAAGCTGACACCGGCAGTATTGGTGGTAATGCCTCACATGAATTTCATGTACTGGCTAGCTCAGGTGAAGACGCCATTGCCTTCAGCAATGGCAGTGACTACGCCGCCAACGTTGAATTGGCTGAAGCTATCAAACCTGCACAAGCCCGCCCTGCGGCATCGGCAACGATGCAAACAGTCGATACACCGCAAAAACACAGCATTGAAGATGTCAGTGCGTTTTTGAAAGTCCCGGCCAGTCAGTGTCTGAAAACCTTATTGGTAGAAGGCACTGAGAAGAACAGTGTCGTCGCATTAGTGCTTCGCGGCGATCATGATCTCAATGTTATTAAAGCTGAAAAACATCCATTGGTGGCAGCGCCATTAACCTTTGCCACCCCGGAACAAGTGCTGACCGCCTGCGGTGCCAATATCGGTTCGATTGGCCCGGTAGGTTTAACGATTCCGGTAATTGTTGATTATAGTGCAGCGCAAACCGCTGATTTTGTCTGCGGCGCTAATCAGGATGAAAAACATTTAACCGGTGTTAACTGGGGCCGGGATTTACCGGAACCGGACTCTGCAGATATTCGTAATGTGGTAGCTGGCGACCCAAGCCCGGATGGCAATGGCACGCTGGAAATCGCCCGCGGTATTGAAGTTGGTCATATTTTTCAGCTTGGCGAAAACTACAGTAAAAAAATGAACGCCGTGGTGCTCAGTGAAACCGGCCAGTCCAAAATCATCACCATGGGCTGTTATGGCATTGGTGTATCACGTGTCGTTGCTGCTGCGATTGAGCAGCACAATGATGACAGTGGCATCGTCTGGCCACAGGCAATTGCTCCATTTGAAGTGGTGCTGGTGCCGGTCAATGCTCATAAATCGCAGCGGGTTCGTGACAAAGCTGAAGAAATTTACCAGCAATTACTGGCAGCAGGTATTGATGTATTGATTGATGATCGCGGCCTGAGACCCGGTGTGGCCTTTGCAGACTGGGATTTGATTGGTATTCCGCATCGGTTAATTCTTGGTGAGCGCGGTTTGGATAATGGCGTCATTGAATATAAACATCGCGGCACGGGAGAAGGCGATGAGTTCAAATTGGAAGACACGCTGCAAGCCATTCAGGCAAGGCTGAAAGCATAAGCATGTCGGTCATTCGCGAACAGGATCTGATTGATAGTGTCTTTGCTGCATTGCAGTTTATTGCCAACTATCATCCCAAAGATTTTATTGATGCAATGTATGCCGCCTACCAGCGTGAGCAATCACCGGCGGCCAAAGATGCCATTGCCCAGATCCTGGTCAATTCGCGGATGTGCGCTGAAAATCAGCGGCCAATTTGCCAGGACACCGGCATCGTTAATGTCTTTGTCAAAGTGGGTATGCAAGTGCAGTGGGACAGCAACCGACCGCTTGCTGACATTATTAATGATGGTGTACGCCGTGCTTACCGCCATCCGGATAATGTACTGCGTGCCTCGATTGTTGCCGACCCTATCGGCAGTCGCAAAAATACCGGCGACAACACCCCGGCTGTCGTTAATGTGGAACTGGTTGCCGGGGACAAAGTAGAAATCGATATCGCCGCCAAAGGTGGCGGCAGCGAGAATAAAGCCACCTTCACCATTCTTAATCCCAGTGACAGTTTAGTCGACTGGGTATTGGCTACCGTTCCCAAAATGGGCGCTGGCTGGTGCCCGCCGGGGATGCTTGGTATTGGTATTGGCGGCACCGCTGAAAAAGCCATGCTGATGGCTAAAGAAAGCCTGATGGAAGAAATTGATATTCAGGATTTGATCGATCGCGGCCCACAATCTGCGGCAGAAAAACTGCGTGTTGAGCTCTATGACAAGATCAATAAACTCGGTATTGGGGCGCAGGGTTTAGGCGGCATGACCACGGTGCTGGATGTCAAAGTAAATGAGTTTCCAACTCATGCGGCCTCTCTGCCAGTCGCCATGATCCCCAACTGCGCTGCAACCCGTCATTTGCACTTTGTATTAGATGGCAATGGTCCAGCCGAGTTTACCCCGCCCTCATTAAACGATTGGCCGGACATTACCTGGCAAGCGGCTGAAAACACCCGGCATATCGATCTTGATAACCTCACGCCTGATGATATTCAACAATGGCAGCCGGGCGATACATTATTACTGACCGGGCATTTGCTGACTGGCCGGGATGCCGCTCATAAAAAAATAGCTGATTTAATTGCGAGTGGTGAACCGCTACCGGATGGCCTCGATTTTCATAACCGTTTTGTTTATTACGTTGGCCCTGTCGATCCGGTGCGTAATGAAATTGTCGGCCCGGCCGGCCCGACCACAGCAACCCGCATGGATAAATTTACTGAAACCATGCTCGCCAAAACCGGTCTGCTGGGTATGATAGGCAAAGCTGAGCGTGGTGAAGACACCGTTGAACTGATTAAAAAATACCGCTCGGTGTATTTAATTGCTGTCGGTGGTGCCGCTTATCTGGTATCTAAAGCGATTAAGTCTTCAAGGCTGGTGGCGTTTGAAGAACTGGGTATGGAAGCAATACGCGAGTTTTACGTTGAAAATATGCCGGTTACGGTTGCCGTCGATAGTCAGGGTCAGTCGGTACATCAAACCGGTCCCCAGGAATGGCAGCAACGCATCGCTGGCATTCCGGTAAAAGTAGTTAATTAAAAAAGGAAAACATTATGGGCATTGCCGTAAGTCTGCATTTACTGGCCAGCGTTATCTGGGTGGGCGGCCTGTTTTTCGCTTTTATGTTCTTGCGTCCTGCCGCTGCTACCATGCTGTCGCCCGAACAGCGTTTACCGCTCTGGCTTAATATTTTCAGCCGCTTTTTCCCGTGGATTTGGGCCAGTATTATCACCCTCATCATTACCGGCACTGTGATGATTGTCATGCTCGGTGGCTTTGGTGGCATGGATGGCGTCGGGCCGCATGTCCACGTCATGCTGTTACTGGGTATTTTTATGATGCTGTTATTTATGCATGTGTTTTTTAACCCTTATCGCAAATTGAGATGGGCTGTTGCCGAACATGACTGGATCGCTGCTGCCGATGCCCTGGACAAAATCCGTAAGTTTGTCCGCGCCAATCTGATCCTGGGTCTGATCGTTATTGTGATCGGCAGCAGTGGCCAATACTGGTAACAATTTATGCGTGGGCTGATTCTGATAATCGCTGCCATCTTCAGCACCCACCTGCTGGCCGATCCTATCCGTCAAGTCATCAATGATGACGGTTCTGTAGAATTTACCAACGCTGATGTACCAGCAAGTAAAGCCACGCGCACCAGCCGGCAAACCATCATTTACAAATCTATCAATAATGGCGGTGACGGCGTGGTGTTTTCTGATCAGAAACCTTTGGCCGGTGAATTTGAAGTGCTGCGCTACGACTGCTACGCCTGTAACCCCGCCTCACCGATTAACTGGTATTCAATTGCGCTTAATACCAATGCCTACCGCGACGAAGTCAAACAACTGGCCACCCAGTATCAAATTGATCCCGCTTTGGTCCGGGCGTTGATTCATGCCGAGTCAGCTTTTAAAGTTAATGCACTCTCCAATAAAGGCGCGCAGGGTTTAATGCAATTAATGCCGGGCACCGCTCGCGATATGGGCGTTAAAAATGCTTTTGATGCCCGGCAAAATATTGAAGGTGGTGTTAAATATCTGGCCTGGTTGCTGAAAACCTTTAATGGCGATACTGAACTTGCCATCGCGGCTTATAATGCCGGTCCCGGCGCCGTTAAACGCTATAACGGCATTCCGCCCTATGCCGAAACCGAAGTCTATGTCGAACGGGTCGGTATTCTCCATCAGCGTTATAAAAACACCAGCTAACAGAGATAATGCTCAGAACCTTATCTTTAATGGTTTTCGATTGTCTCGTCCCAACTTTTCACCGGGACATTTCAGAATCATTCTCAGCTTAAATGGTTTAGTGCAACGATGGGTTGCCTGCAACACTCTTAATACAGGTTATTGTGGCTTTTAGCTTTGACCGAGAAAATACCCGCTGCCAAATAGCTGCTGAAGGTAAGGTTGTAATGGCCTGAGCAAGCACAGCTATTTTCACAAAAGCTTCATCTACGCTGTTGATAATGGCCTGATAGTTTTATGAAATCAACACAGCCGAGCTGTAACAGCAAATTCAGGGTAATTAAGGTATCAAATGTATATTTATAAATTACTTACCGGACTAAGTTTGCTATTCAGCAGCAGTTTAGCTTTGGCTGATACAAGCTTCCTGGTACAGGATCAACACGGTAAAGTCGTGCCTAACGTTGTTTTGGAAGTTGTCAGTGATCCGGCACAGCCCGGACCTGATAATGAACTGGGCATCGTTGATCAAATTGATAAAGCCTTTGTACCCGAGTTAGTGATTGTACAAAAAGGACAGTTAGTCGATTTCCCCAATAGCGATAACATCCGCCACCATGTTTATTCTTTTTCACCGGCAAAAACGTTCGAATTAAAGCTCTATGCCGACCGACCCAAAAAACCAGTGTTGTTTGACCAGCATGGTGTCGTTGTATTGGGCTGTAATATTCATGATTCCATGGTGGGTTATATCTACGTTGCAGCTGATAAGCGCACTGCCAAAACCAATCAACAAGGCACTGCCCAGTTGCCTGTTACGTCAGAAGACAGCCAAATCAGTGTCTGGCATCCCAATCAAAGTGAAGGCCCAGAACATCGGGAAATTTATACCATCAGCGCACTAGAACAAAGTGCCGACAAGCAAAATTACATTGTGACACTGGACGTCACGCCGCCTCCGGCCCGTGATACTTTTGAAGACACTTTCCGTGCGAATTTTTAATAATAGTCTACGTCAACAAATTGTTCTGCTTCTGGTTTTACTTGTTTTACTAACCACCATTGCGATCCAGATCACCTCATGGTGGTCTGCCAGAAACTTCAATAATCAACAAATTCGCCAGCAGATTCACAACGCGATAGACATCCTGACGGAATACTCACAAGCACGGGAAGAATTACTCATCACCGCCTCGCGGGTATTGACCGCAGATTTTGGTTTTAAACGCGCTGTCGCCACAGCTGATAAAGAAACCTTAAAGAGTATGCTGCAAAATCATGGTGAGCGAATTAACGCTGACTTGATGATGCTGACCAATTTAGAAGGTGAACTACTAGCAGATTCCAGTGAGTTAGGTGCGTCCACACAGTTTTTGAATCAACTGCAAATTTCTCTGCAATCAACCCCTAATCGCGCTCAGCTTGCTGTTGTTAATAGCAAGTTATATCAGTTGATTTTACAGCCGGTGTTGGCACCAAGAACCATTGCCTACACGTTGATTGGTTTTGAAATGGATCAGCAGATTCTCGAAAAACTGACCAATTTGACGATGATGGATTTAAGCTTCATATCAGCCGATCAAGTGTTGTTAACCAGTCTCGATATGTTGGCTTCACAAGATGCTTCCATAGACTCACTGACTGAACATTCAGCGGATTGGTTTATCTGGTCTCGACCGGCTTTTATCAATACCGAACTTCAGCCACTAACACCACAAAATGATCCTGTTACGGTGGTATTGACGGCAGATCTGCGGCCGGTTTACGCAGAATATGACAATTTGGCGTTGAGAATTATCGGGGTTGCCAGCTTTATTATGCTGTGTGCCGTGCTGAGCGGGTTATTTTTTGCCGGTCGTATTGTTCGGCCGATTTCGAGGCTAGTTGGCGTTGCCCAGAAATTCTCTCGGGGGGATTATCAGCAGGATATTCAAATTGGCAAAAGCAGCGCTGAAATAAAGTCGTTATCCAGTGCCCTGAAAACCATGGGCCAGGATATTCAAACTCGCGAAAACCAAATCACTTTCCAGGCTGAACATGATGGTCTGACCGGCTTACTGAACGCCCCTAAACTCCGCAGCACTCTGGATAGCGCCCTGCCGGAGATGAGTAAATCGCTGCAAATTGCTTTTTATATCGATAATTTCCGGCAAATTAACGATCAGCTGGGACCTGAGTTTGCTGACACTTGCCTGCAGATTATTGCCGATCGCCTCAGCGATATTAATTATCCGTATAAACAATTCCATGCGCGTATGGATGGCATTGAATTTATTTCCGTTCTGCAATTGGATGACAGCCATCGGCCCAATCAACTTACTGACAAAATTCTCGAACATCTAGAGCGACCATTAACCCACAAAGGTATTGAGTTACAGCTGCGTTTTTATTGCGGTATCACGTTGTATCCGGAACATGGTGAAGATCAGCAGACGATTCTCCGGCGTACCCGTATTGCAGCAGATTATGCGCGAAGTCAGCACAAACGACTGCACTGTTATGAACCCGGTCAGGACGAGGCCCGACTGGAACAGCTGTCCATGGTCGAAGCACTCAATGCCGCGCTGAAATTAAAAACAGATGAACTGTATTTACATTTTCAACCTAAAGTCAGTTTGAAACACGGCACGGTAACCGCCGTCGAGACACTGATCCGGTGGCAACGGCCGGGCAGCGGTAATGTCCGGCCTGATATCTTTATCGATCTGGCTGAGCAGGCGGGTTTAATCGTGCCACTGACCCGCTGGGTAGTCAGTCAGACCATGCGTCAATTAAAACGCTGGCATCAGGCGGGTTTGCCACTGCAGGCAGCCATTAATGTTTCTGCAGAAGATATTTGTCATCCGATGTTTTGCCAGATGATGGAACAAACAACTTCCCTGGCTGGCATTCAACCGCGGTTTTGTATCATCGAAATTACAGAACGCGATATTATGTATGACGAGGCTGTTGGCCTGTTAACACTGAAATCGCTGAAAAAAATGGGTTTTCGGATAGCGCTGGATGACTACGGAATCGGTCAGTCCACATTGGTCAAACTGAAAGATTTACCCATCGATGAACTGAAACTTGATAAAGCTTTTATCATGACGCTGGATCAATCGGATAAAAACCAGAAGATTGTCCGCGCCACGATTAACATGGCTCATAGTCTGGGCATGAAAGTGGTTGCTGAAGGCGTAGAAAATGCCGCCTCGCTGCAATTACTTAAAGAAATGGCCTGCGACGCGGTACAAGGCTATCACCTGGCAAAACCCATGGGCCCGGCGCAATTAGAAACCTGGCTGGAGAATAATGATGCGGCTTATCGTTTGCCTGCTATCGCTGCTAATAACAAATAATCTATGGGCCGCTGACGGTAAATTATTGGCAACGCCTGGTATTTCACAAATAGAAGGCGCGGCAGGTGGTGGTTTTGTGCCTTGGGCGCAGCTCGCCGGCTATGGCAGTCGTGATGAGATTGCCGGCAATATATTTTGCAGCCGGGGTAACACCGATAATTATCATCTGAATGTATGCGGCGCCCAGATTGGTTTATATGATCGTGTTGAATTATCGCTGGCCCAGCAGCAGTTTCATGTCGATGCCTTGGATTTGAATATTGAGCAGCGAGTGTTAGGGGCCAAAGTCCGTTTATACGGCGATATCGTTTATAGTCGCTGGCCTCAAGTCAGTGTCGGCGTTCAGCATAAAGAACTGGATGACCCGCTGGTTGCCAATTTATTGGGTGCTGATGATGACAGTGGTATTGATGTCTATGTCGCTGCCAGCAAATTACATCTGGGGGCGATTGCCGGTTACAACTGGTTTTGGAATGTTACCGCCCGCTCTACTGACGCCAATCAGACCGGTCTTTTGGGATTTGGTAGTGTCAATGGCACTGCGCAGCGTGAATGGCATCTGGAAGCCTCAACAGCCATTTTATTAAACCGGCATTTGGCGGTTGGTATCGAATACCGGCAAAAACCTGATCATCTGGAAGCCAAAGAAGATGACTGGCAGAATATTTTTATTGCCTGGTTTCCTAATAAATACTTCAGCCTGACCGCTGCCTATCTGGATTTGGGTGATATTGCCGGCGCGAAATCGCAGCGCGGCAGTTACTTTTCTGTGACGGGGTATTTTTAATGCGCTTACTGATTTTAGCTGCGATATTGTTATTGACTGCTTGCGCCAGCCAGCCAAAAACCACGCTTTATGACGATTTAGGCGGTGCGCCGGGCATTGATGCCATTGTCGAAAATTTTATCAAAGGCATTGCGTCTGATCCGGAGATATTCCCATACTTTGCCGACAGCCATGTCAGCCGTTTCCGGGAAAAGATTACCGAGCATTTTTGCCATATCAGTAATGGCCCTTGCCAATACACCGGCGACAATATGGTCGATATTCATGTCGGTATGGATATCAATGAAAATCACTTTAATCGTACTGTGGATTTACTCTATATGGCTATGGAACAAGAGAATATTCCGCATCCCATACAGAACCGGCTCATCGCGCGTCTTGCACCACTGCGTAAACAGATTATTTATCTTTAGCTGTGCTGTCGGCAGCAACGTGGGTAAAAATCACCTGATTACGACCATTTTCTTTCGCCCGGTACAGGGCTGAATCCGCTGTATCAAGGATCTTATCCAATGTTGGATGTGGTTCGTCCGGCCACAAAATACAGACGCCGCAACTCATGGTGACACTGATCAGGTTTTGCTCGAAAGCGATAGGCGTGTCAGCAATAATTTGTCGTAAACGTTCAAATGCACTCGTTGCCTCATCCGGCAAAACTTCCATGGCGATAATGAATTCCTCACCGCCAAACCGGCCGAAAATATCATATTCACGCATGGCATTTTTCAACCGGGTTGTAAATTTTTGCAGTACGACATCGCCAACTGAGTGCCCATAGCTGTCATTGATATTTTTAAAATTGTCGATATCACACAGTGCAATACAGTAAATACTATCCGAACGCGCAACGCGGCTTAACTCCTCACGAATCCGCTGCAAACTGGCATGACGATTTAAAATATCTGTCAGTTGATCGTAATTGGCCCGATAAACCAAATCTTTATATAACGCCGATAAAGGATCAGCCAGGCGCCATGCCAACATTGAACTGAGCCAGACCGCTAATAACAAAATCACTGCCGCCATTAATAAAGAGCGTGCATGTAATTGTTGTAATGCTTTTTCGAAGCTGCTGATATCAGCTTGCAAATAAAGTTTTATCGGCGTTGTTTCATCGATATTGGCTAAAGAAACCGACTGCACCATCGACTTATCAGCCATTAAAGCTGACACATCAAAACTATCAGCTGAATCATCGCTGTTCTGCCATAAAGCTGGCGTAGAGCTGAAGATATATTGGCCATCGTTGACCACAAAATGCAGCGCCAGACCCGTCTTTAATTGCAGGCTGCTCAGTAACTCCGGGGTGATTTGATAGCCAATCAGGCTGTAAGCAATGGTTCTGGGCGCTTTGACCGGTAAAATAAAACACCGAAACAATTGGTCACCCAGCAGCACAAAGCGGCCCGCCCCTTCAGGCAGTTTTCCATTCAACCATGCCTGAAAATCCACCATATCGGGTTGTGTCGACCGGTTGCTGGCAACAAAATTACCGTCACGATCGGTAATCATCAGCAGATCTGCTCGCATACGCTGACTATGGTTATGCAACATACTGCTGATGGTGGGGGCATCACCACTCGCCACTGCCTGGCGAAACCCAAAATCTTTGGTAATCACCTCCGCCGAATTGAGCAAATTGGCTTCGCGGCTTTGCAGATATTGCTGCAAAAATTGCTCGGCCGCTGATACCTGCAGGGCTAATTGCTGTTGATGATAATTGCGGATGAACCACCAATTACTGATTTGTACTGCTATGACTGTCAACAGGACCAGCGCTAAACAAATCAGCATGATTCTGGTTTTAATGCGATTCATTTATTAGCCGTAGATCTAAGTGGGACGGGCGCTTCACCATAGCGTCTTTATCTCTTGCCAAGACTGATGATGTCAAGCAATTAACTCAAAATTTTGTTCGTCGATTTGTAAGTATTTGTTTTTTAAAATTGACCTATGGCAACGCCCAGACTTTTAATGTCTGTCCAGCCGGAAAACCAAATAACTTATTACCACCAGCGGCCACAGCAATATACTGCCGGTCATCAATTTGATAAGTGATTGGGGGTGCATTGACACCGGCTTTGGTGGGTGCTGACCAGACTTTTTCACCATTATCAGCATCAAAGGCCATTAACTCGCCTTTGCCTTCTCCGGTAAATACCAAACCACCCGCGGTACTGAGCACACCACCAATTAATGGGCTATCAGTTTGATGTTGCCAGACAATATCACCGGTATCGATATTAATGGCCGTTAACAAACCATAACTCTCTGATTTGTCCAACGGAGTCATCGAGGAATATCGTAATGCCGATTGCCCTTCTTTCGCATCGCGTTCATGGAGTTTGTATTCGACCGGCCAGTGCACAGCGGCGATATACACCTGACGTTTTTTTGTATCCAGCGCGACTGGTGACCAATTGGCTCCGCCTAAAACACCGGGATAAATAACATTGCCCGCTTCCGTGGGTAACGTAAACATATTGTGCTGCGGTACAAAAGCTTCGCTTTTATAGAGAAATTTGCCATTACGGCGGTCATGTACATAAAACCAGCCTGTTTTACCGGCCTGACCAATCACCGGTACCGGCTCGCCATTGACACTGATTTCAAACAATACCGGCGGACTGGCCACATCATATCCCCAGCTATCGTGTGGCACTTGCTGATAATGCCAGCGATAGGCGCCAGTTGCCGCATCAACAGCCACCAGAGAATTGGTATATAAATTATCACCGGGACGCGAAGAGCCTTCCATTTGAGGTGAAGGGTTACCGGTACCAAAATGCAAAATGCCGGTATTTAAGTCAATGACCGGGGTGCTCCAGGCAGATCCGCCACCATAACGCCAGGCGTCTTGATGATCTTCCAAAGCCGCTTTTTCAGCAGCAATATCGCGAGGTAATTCGACGCCATCGGCTGTTACCTTGGTGAAATCTCCTTCCCAGTTATGGTGCTTAATGGTGTCAAATTGCCAGACTTGCTCTCCAGTATTGATATCATAGGCTGCCAGAAAACCCATGCGGCCATAATTACCGGCAATGCCAACCACTGCGCCCAGCGCCGAATCGGATTCCGGTAAATCCAGATGCAGCCCATAGCCCACGCCGGTAATACCGACAATTACTTTATCCTGATAAATCACCGGAGCCATATTGATGCCGGCTCCGGAAGCACCTGATGCCTCACCGAATTCTTTGCTAATGTCACTGGCATCTTCCTGAACACCGCGGTTTTGACCTACGACATTTTTATCCCAGATTTTTTCACCGGTTTTGGCGTCCAATGCAATCAGCCGGGCATCAATTGTGCCCATAAATACCTTACCATCACCCAGCGCCACACCGCGATTGGCAGGACCACAGCAAATCGGATAATCTTTAATTAAATCATGATTGTAGCGCCATAACTTCTGACCAGTCACAGCATCCAGTGCCACCACATTATTGAACGGCAATGACAAATACATGACCCCGTCTTTGACCACCGGGGTGGCCTGAAAGGTGGTGTCATCACCACCTTTATATTCCCAAACCGGCTGTAATGCCGAAACATTATCGGTATCAATTTGTAATGCCGGACTGTGCCGATGATGAAATTCATCGCCACCATAAACCGGCCATTCAATATCTCCAGCCGATATTGATAATGGAAAAATAACGGCCAACAGCCCCAGCAAATGCTTTATGTTCATGCAGTTCTCTTAGAATCAGGCAGGTAAGTCAGTAACCGTTTCAACAACGGCGGCATATAAATCCCTTGTTGAGGCAAGTGCGGCATCCTGAACCTGTTGAGCCGGCAGTAGTTTGCCATTGGCAGCCAGCAAAGGTCGCGTTGCCGTGGTACTGGCAACAATAGTGGGTTTGTAGCCAAGGTTAAAGCCACCATGCGCCGTGGAATTAACGCACATATGGGTCATAAAACCAGCCAACACGATATTTTCAATACCCAGTGTTTTCAGACGTTGATCCAAATCAGTTTGTACAAAAGCATTGGGAAAGTTTTTGGTAATGACCAGCTCACCATCAATGGGGGCGACTTCATCCGAAATCTGTCCGATATCGGTCGTCAAATCATAAGGCGAACCTTCTCCGCCATCATGACGGATATGGATTACCGGAATTTGCATATCCCGTGCTTTTTGCAGCAATTTTTTGGCTTCAACAATTGCCTGCTCAACGCCCGTCAGTTGCATAACACCGGTTCGATAAGTGTTCTGGCAATCAATCATTATCAATGCCGAATCAGCAAATTTTGCTGGTGTATGGCCAAGCCCGACTATATCGCGCAAGCTGGTTGTGTTTTGGGTCATATCAACTCCTTAACAATACAATCGCTGGAATTTAGTCCATACGGTGCTGAAAACTAATCGCATAAGCACCTGGACGTGCCAGTAAAATCGGATCTTCTGACGGGGCAATACCTTCCGGTAAAGCTAATGGATTAAACATCGTGGCTTTTTCGAAAGCAGCCGCATCTTCATGCATTGCCGTCAGGCGTAAAACACCTAACTCTACCACCGGCCGATCCTCAGGCCAGGTCACTGTTGCAACATTGACTAAATCGTCAGGATTAGCAATTTGCAATGATAAACGCATCACCACAGCAGAACTCCGTAAACGTGATGGTAATTCCTGCATTAAGTAATCCGGCCCTTGCTGCTTACCTTCAGATTCCGATAAATGTGGCTCGTCGATTGTTGGGCTAATTATGTAGCGGCCATATACAGATTCACCTTCGGCATTGGTAAATTCAAAAGCGTTAATGCCGTGATAGCTTAACGAGGCAAAGCTTGCTGGATAAGGTTTCGGATAATTGACAAAAGCTTTGGCTGCCGGGTTATTGCTCAGGAAGGTTTCAATCGGTTTTGGTGAGGCTTCGCTATTGGCAGAATCACGCACCGCGGTCAGCATTTCTAAAAATTTTTCGGGTGTCGCCACCGGAAAAAGCGGCACCGAACTGAGTACCAAATCATGATTTAAATCGTCTTCTAAATGGAAGCGTATGGCCATGCCTTTAACCAGTGCTTTGGGATTATTATCGGCAATATCCGGAAAGCCGGTTGAGTTTGAGAACCGAACCGTTATCGGTGTTGAGTCATCTTGTAAATGACTGGCCATGCTGACCTGTTTGGCCTCTGTTGCCGGTGTGAAGCTGCCGGTCACGACAATGCCTTTGGTGTGATTTGAACGCAAGCCCTCCCGCGGACCATCAAATAGGTCGTGTTGCACCTCGACAATTTGTTCAACCACTGGGGCTTCACCAGCCTCACCGGCCATCGTCAATGTTGAAAAACCGGCAAACAAAATGCTTGTCAATGCGATGGTTAATTTTCTGTTCATGGTATGGACTCCCTGTGTTTAAACGGCTGTCAGGCCATTATTAGCGACAAACTCATAGCTGCCCGGAATTTATAGCACTGGCAGTCGGACATGTTGATTAGTGGCTGCAAATTGCCTCTCAGTTCCACCATAGTCAATTTTAATGATGCCGTCATCCCAGCCAGCAAAGTAACACATTAAAGATAGCGCACAACAAAACAGATCGTTCAACAGCATCCGACAGGAAAATTGCCCGTATTTGCAATCATCAGACGAGTGGTCTAGCATACACAAATCATTACTAGACGACTGGTCTAATATATAAATGACACGTGTAGAAACTCGAAAATTACTAATTGATGTCGGCACACAGGTGATTGGCGCTCAGGGCTTTAATCCGACAGGTTTAAATAATGTTTTGCAAACTGCCGGCGTCCCCAAAGGCTCGTTTTATTATTATTTTGCCAGCAAAGAAGACTTTGGCCTGGCCATCATTGATGAAACCGCCACTGAATATGCTGAACTGATTGCCGGTTATTTGCAGGATGAACGGTTTACCCCGCTGACACGCATTCGCAATTACCTGCAGTCAGGTCTCGAACGGATCCGTGAAGGCCAATGCCAACGTGGTTGTCTGATAGGTACGCTGGGACAGGAATTATCAACCCAGAACGAAAACTTTCGTGCCCGGCTGGATGCTGTCTTTGAAGGCTGGAAACAGCAATTTGCCGCCTGTTTACAGACGGCCCAAATGGCTGGCGAATTACCTGCTGATGTCGATGTTATGCAATTAGCCGAATTTCTTTTATCCGGCTGGCAAGGGGCCATTCTGCGAGCCAAAATGCAGAAAGATGTCGCCCCGCTTGAGGCCTTTATCAGCCTGATGTTTCTATATGTGCTGACTAACAGACACATTGTAACGACAGATTAAACTGAAAGATTCTAATTTATTACCTGACCAAGGAGGCACAATGACCAGGGTAGTTCGTTTTCATCAAACCGGTGGTCCGGAAGTTCTGCAAATCGATGATTTGACAGTGGCCGAACCGGGCCCGGATGAGCTTAAATTACGTATTGAAGCTATCGGCCTTAACCGGGCCGAAGCCATGTTCCGCGCCGGCCAGTACTTAGAATCACCTAAACCACCCGCCCCGATTGGTTATGAAGCTGCCGCCATCGTCGAAGCGGTTGGCAGCGACAGCTGCGCATTCAAAGTCGGCGATAAAGTCAGCGTCATTCCGGCTTTTTCGATGAATCAATATGGCACTTATGCGGATGTCGCTTTGTTGCCGGTATCTGCCGTAGTTAAACGCCCTGACAATCTCAGTGCTGAACAAGCTGCCGCTGTCTGGATGCAATATTTAACAGCTTGGGGTGCCCTTATCGATATCGGTCATTTATCGCAAAATCAGGTGTTATTGATCCCTGCAGCCTCCAGCAGTGTTGGCCTTGCCGCCATTCAGATTGCCAATCAGGTCGGCGCCGTACCGGTGGCTATTACTCGGACTGCAGACAAAGCCGAGTTGCTTAAACAACACGGCGCAGCGCATGTCATCATCAGTGAGTCACAATCCATTTCCGAACAAGTGATGGCCATTACCGGCGGCAAAGGCGCGGATATCGTGTTTGATCCGGTGGCAGGTCCAACGCTCGAAGACTTGGCCAATGCCTGCAGACCGTTTGCACAAATTGTTGTGTATGGGGCGCTCAGTACCGAGCCTACTCCTTTCCCCTTATTTGCTGCACTGGGCAAAGGGCTGACTTTACGCGGTTATACCTTGTTTGAATTTACCCAGGATGCGCCAAGACTGGCGCGAGGCGTCGCCTTTATTGAGCAGGGTTTGAGCAATGGCAGTTTAAAGCCTGTGATAGCCAAAACCTTTAAGCTCGATGATATTGTCGCAGCCCATCAGTATCTCGAATCAAATCAACAGCTTGGCAAAATAATTGTCACGCCTTAAATCAGTTTTATTCAAAAAGGAGTTGTTATGAAGTTAACACCCAAACCATTAGCAGGCTTGCTATTCGCTGCCTTGGGACTGGTCTCAGTCAATGCGATTGCTGATGCCGAAGATGCTCAGGCGAACCTGCACAAACTGAATGTGCCGGACGGGTTTAATGTCGAAATATATGCCGAAGTCCCCGATGCACGGCAAATGGCGCTGGGCCAATCCACCGGTACTGTTTTTGTCGGCACCCGCTATGAAAATGTTTACGCCGTCGTCGATAAAGATAAAGATCGCAAAGCAGATAAAGTGGTCACGATTCTGAATGATCTAAAAGTCGGTAATGGCGTTGCCATGCATGAGGGGAACCTTTATGTGGCTGAACAAAACCGTATCGCCCGTTATGCCGCGCCCGGTTTTGACTTGAACCTGCCATTTGAAGATATGCGTGAAGTCATCTTTGACGACCTGCCTGATAAAGCCCATCACGGCTGGCGCTATATTGATTTCGGCCCAGATGGCAAATTGTATGTCACGGTCGGTGCGCCTTGTAATATCTGTGCTGTCGACGGTTATGAAGCCACTATTATCCGTATGAATCCGGATGGTTCGGATGCTGAAATTTTTGCCGAGGGTGTGCGTAACTCAGTCGGCATGGATTTTCAGCCTGACACCGGCGTGTTGTATTTCACCGATAACAACACCGATATGATGGGTGACACAACGCCACCCGGTGAATTAAATGCTGCGCCCAAAAAAGGCATGCATTTTGGTTTCCCATACTATGCTGGTGGTAAAGCACGGCACGAAGATTGGGATGATAAAACCCCGCCAAAAGAAGTGACCTTTCCGGTAGCTGAGTTCCAGGCGCATAGTGCCAATCTGGGCTTTAAGTTCTATACCGGTAAACAATTCCCGACTGAATATCAGGGCGATGCCATTATCGCCCAGCATGGTTCGTGGAATCGTACCGATCCGGTGGGCTACTCACTGGTCCGGGTGAAGTTTGATGATAACCATAACGTCGTCGGTAAAGAACAATTTATTGATGGCTGGTTACAAAATGGCGAAGCCTGGGGTCGGCCGACCGATGTCTTACAAATGCCTGATGGCTCAATCCTGGTCTCAGATGACTACAACGGTGTTATTTACCGTGTCAGCTATGGCGAAGAGAATGCCAGTCAAGCAGCTACAACCGGCAATGTAAGCACCGAAACAGTCACTGATTTAATGATGCCGGAATCAGTCATTGCGCATCCCGATGGCCGTGTATTTGTCACGGAAATTGGAGAGTTCGGTAAAGATGGTGATGGCAAAGTCACCACTGTTAATACTGATGGCAGCCATAAAACACTGGCCGATGGTCTCGATGATCCCAAAGGCATCGATATGTTCGATAACGTTTTGTATGTCGCAGATAACGACAAGTTGATCAAAGTCACTTTAGATGGTCAAACCGAGGTTATTGCCGGCGGTAATGACTTCCCGGGAAAAGCCCAATTTCTCAACGATATCGAAATTGATGGCAACGGCAATGTCTTTATCTCCGACAGCGGCAATGACGATGGTAAAAACGCTGGTATTTATAAAGTCACACCAGACGGTGATATCACTGAAGTGATTAATGAAAAATCGGGTATCAAACGCCCTAACGGCTTGCTCAATGATGGTGTAAATCAAATGCTGGTTGCTGATTTTGGTACCGGTGATTTATTTACGCTGGATATCGCCAGTGGCAAAGTCAACAAGGTTAATCAGGGCTTTGGCGGCGCCGATGGTCTGGTCCGTGATGCCAACGGTTTGCTGTATATCAGTGACTGGAATAATGGCAAAGTCTGGCAATTGGTTGAACCAAAAGCGACACCTCAGCTGCTGCGCGATGATTATAAAGCGGCAGCCGATATTGCCTTGTCAGCCGATGGCACACAATTACTGGTACCGGATATGAAAGCCGGCACCTTGGAATATTTGCCCGTTCGCTAAACTGTTTTAACCCAGTTAAAGCCGGTGTCTTCGGACACCGGCTTTTTTTTCATCAAAACTTAATGGTTTTTTTAAGCCAATTTTAATGTTGGCAACTTAATCTCTTCATCCGTTTGATGCCATCGCTGATCAAAGGAGATTAATGCTATGCAAAGTATATTAGAGATGCTGCTGTCAATGGTGCTGCACGCTGTCTGGTTATTACTGACCATTTTACTGCTGGCTCAGGAAACAACCATACACATCGCCGCGCTGATAAGCAGTAAATGGGATGCAGCAATCTCGTTTATCAAGCAATTGTATCGTCGTCAGCAACTGCCCCCTGTCCCAGCTAATCATCCAACCACAAAAACAACAGACATAGATTACTGAGCAATAGCAACAGGCTCAGCCCGCGCCAGAAAGCCAGCGGATGCCTCTCCAATAACGGTGCCTGCTCCTCACGCAAATACGCCGGATTAGGCTTTTTGATATCGACTTCAAACTCCGACAACACCTCATATCGACGCTGCGGATTAAATTGCACGGCGCGGCGAATCGCCTTATCCACCCAATGAGGGATAGTTGTCTGAAATTCGGTTAACGCTTGATATTTCAAACGGTTTAACTGTTGTGAATGGCTGACTTTGGCATAGGCTTCGCCATAAGGCAGCCGGCCGGTGAGCAGCTGATAGACCAATACGCCGAGCGAAAACTGATCTGACAGCGGACTACCTGACTCGCCGAGCAGATATTCCGGCGCAGTATAGTGTTTGGTTCCCAGTAAAGTCTTGCGCTCAACCGGCGTCGCGATATCAGCAATACCGGCAATTTTGGTGGATCCAAAATCGATAATTTTTAATACCCCATCATCGGTCAGCAAAATATTGCCCGGCTTAATGTCCTGATGCAGCATATCCAGCCGGTGAAACGCACGCAGCCCGGCAATCAATTGCGGCAGCAATTGTCTGACCGTTTGCAAACTGAGGGGTCCCTCATCATCAAGCCATTGTTCCAGAGTGCGACCTTCGATATATTCCAATACATAATAGAGAAATCGACGTGGCCGTAACTGCTCTATAACACTGACCACATGCGGGTGATCTATTCGCCGGCCAATCCATTCTTCGAGCTGAAAACGCTCCAGATACGCCGGATCATCCTCAAAATTGACTGACGGTGTCTTCAGTACCACCTTCTGGCCACTGTCGGTGTCAACGGCCAGATACAACTGACTGGTTGAGCTGGCATGTAATTCTTTGATCACCCGATAACCGTCAAGTATCACGCCTTCGTAGAGTTCGGGTGGAAACGGCAAAGCCGTCAGCCTTGCATAAACTTCATCGGCCGCCGGCGCAGGAACATGGGTGATTTGCAAAACCTGACAACTCAGATTATCAGTACTGCCCTGATCCAGCGCTTTCTGGCATATTGCAGCGGCACAGGTATCCAGATCTGAGTGCGCTGTTAGCAACTGTTTCAGCTGGCTGTCACTAAGCCATTCATAAACCCCATCGGTCAGTAAGACAAAACAATCACCGGCTTCAATGGGCAGCGATTTATAGTCAATATCCAGTGCGTAATCAACACCCAGAGCACGGCCCAGATAGGTTTTATCATCGCTCAGGTGAATCCGGTGATCACTGCTCAGCTGTTCCAGACTCTGGCCACGCAGCAGATAAATACGGGCATCACCGACATGAAACAAATGTGCCGTTGTCGATTTCAACACCACGGCAGAAAAGGTCGTGGCAAAACCGCGATTACTATCACGAAAATGCTGCCCCTGACCGCAGAGCCAGACATTAATGGCCGTCAGCACCTTGCCACCGGATTGCTTGACTGACCAACTATCAGGCGTGCTGAAATAATCTTCAATAAAGCCGGTGATCGCCGCATGACTGGCTTCACGTGCCTGTTCACTACTGCTGATACCATCGGCCAATGCACAGACGATACCTTTATTTTCCAGCATCATTGGATTGCCCGGCACTAAGCAGCCCAGCGCATCCTGATTTTCTGCCTTGACGCCTGCCAGCGACTGCTGGCCATAACGTATCTGTAATGTAGACAAAGCTTATGCCTTAATGGACATCAATCATCTGTACTGTACCATCGGGCAGCACTTCTGCCATCTGGCCACGTGGCTCATCCATAAACTGCACGATAATCAAGGTCACTACCGCGGTTGCTGCAATTACCCAGAAAAACAATTGTGCCGATACCACTGACAACACCGTTAAAAACAATAAGGCACCGACATTGCCATAAGCACCGGCCATGCCGGCAATTTGTCCGGTCAGACGACGTTGTACTAATGGTACGACTGCAAACACTGCACCTTCGCCCGCTTGAACAAAAAACGAGCACATCATGGTCGCTAACACGGCTAAGACGATAAACCATTCCGGGGTTATTAAGCCCATGACAAAGTAGCCAACAGCCAGTCCCGCCAGACAAATAGTCAAAGTTAATTAACGGCACAGATTATCGATTAAATAACCACCGGTCGGACGCGATACCAGATTCATAAAGGCAAAACCTGACGCCAGCAGTCCCGCCTGCACCACTGTAATATTGAATGTTTCACTGAAAAATAATGGCAACATCGACACCACCGCAAGCTCAGAACCGAAGGTGGCCAGATACGCCATATTCAATACCGCTACCTGTTTGAATTTATAACGATGAATTTCCGGCACTGGTTGTTTAAAAATGCCCTTATTGATCTGCCATATGTGATACAGCTGATAGGCAAATAACAGCGCTAATACACCATAAATCATCTGCACTGCTGTCGCTGATAATAAGCTGACGCCCGCCGGTGATAATTTCCACGCCAATAACGCCAATGCCCCATAAAGCGGCACGCTCATTAATATATACAGGAAAAAATCGCCTTTACTGGTGACTTCCATGGCACCGGATTTTTTCGGTTTGAAATAGGTTGAACCTTTGGGCGTGTCGGAGACACTGTTGTAGTAAATAAAGGCATACACCAGTGCCATCGCACCGGTCGTAGCAATGGCATAACGCCAACCATTTTCACCACCGAATATTAAGGCCAATGTCGGGAGAGACATCGCCGCTGCCGCTGAACCAAAATTACCCCAGCCACCATAAATGCCTTCGGCCAGCCCCACTTGCTTGGCAGGAAACCATTCGGAAATCATCCGGATACCGATCACAAAACCCGCACCAACAAAACCGAGCAGAAACCTTGCTAGCGCCATTTGTTCAAAACTATCGGCAATGGCAAAAAAGAAGCACAACATGCTGGATATGCCCAACAGCATGGTATACATGATTTTAGGGCCATATTTATCAACCAGCATACCCACGACGATTCGCGCAGGAATGGTCAACGCCACATTTAAAATCAACAGGGTTTTTATTTGTTGATCGGTCAGACCCAAGGCATCACGTATGGATACCAACAAAGGCGCATGGTTAAACCAAACGACAAAACTGATAAAAAAAGCGATCCAGGTCAGATGCAGAATGCGGCTGTTGCCGCTAAAAGACAGCAGGTTTATTTTTGAAGCAGACATAGCTCTCTCTTTAGAACAGGTTTACCAACATCGGTAGCCTGTCTAAGCCGGAATCATGCCAACCTATAAGCTATTGATTTAACTAAAAACTTAAATTTTAAAACAGTATTTAACGCACTTGTTTAAAGCAATTTGACCGCTATCGCACCATGATGATGCAGCGTTTCAGGCGGCAAAAGCCATGGCATTTTTGCCAGATTGCTTAACGCCATACATTGCCTTATCTGCAGCGCGCAGCAATGTCTCGATATCACGGCCATCTTCGGGATAACAGGCGATGCCAATGCTTGCACCAATCTGACACGGACAGCCCTCGATGATAATTTTTTGCGATAAAGCGCGGATGATTTTATTACCCACCAATCTGATGTGTGACTGTTCCGGCATATTTTCCAGCAGCACCACAAATTCATCACCACCAATCCGGAACACGGTATCTGCTGCCCGCAGGCTACACCCCATTCGTCTGGCAACTTCCAGTAATAAAGCATCACCAATATGGTGACCACAATCATCGTTAACGGCTTTGAAGTCATCCAAATCTATAAACATTATCGCCACACTTTGCTTTAACCGGCGCGCCTGATTCAGCGCCTGTTCGGCACGCTGATTAAATTGCGAACGATTGGGCAAGCCGGTCAGTGTATCGGTATGGGCCAGCGCCGTCAGTGCTTTTTCCAGTTGTTTACGATCAGAGATGTCGCGAATATCAGCGCTTAACTCACTGCTTCGGCCATCTTCACTGCGGGTAATTTGTAGCAGCATCTCAGCATCAATTAATTGTCCGTCAGCACGGATGAGTTGTACTTCACATCGCGAATAAGGCAGCGGTTTATAACGTTTGGTGCGTAGCAACAAATGTGTCACCCGTTCCGCCGATTTTTCGCTGAATAAACGGCCATAGTGCTGGCCAAGATAATAGGCCTCATCGTGCTGCAATAAATGTTTCACCGAGGCGCTGATAAAAGTAATCTTGCCACTGCCGGCCTCAATGCCGAGCACAATATCGGAGCTTTTTTCCATTAATTTGCTGAAGTATTGCTCACGACGGATGAGCCGTTGAATGGCCAGTGCAAATGACAACAAAATCATGATGACCACGATGGTCTGTAAACCACGGAGAAAATATGTGCGTTGCCTGGCCTGTGATTCCAGTTGATTGGTCAGCGTATTCATCAGTGCCAGTAACTGTAAGTTATCATCCGCCAAACGTTGGACCAGCCGATCAATCACAGCGGGTTGATGGTTGAGCAGTAATAAATCATCATGCAATGGCTGCCACAGAGCAACTGCAGCGGTTAGCGTTCGCCGTATTGCCGATTGTTGCTCGGCTTTAATTTCAATTAATTCATCATCAGCAGTTTTCGTCAGGCCGCCTGTGTAAAACGCATTAAGCGTACTATCAAACAATGTCGCCGCTTGTTTTAATTCCTGATAAGCGGCCTGACTGACTGCACCATTTTGTTGCTGGTAATAAATCAGCAACACCGCCTTACTCATTTGTTGTGACAACATACGCTGACGGCCAGCAATGTTGATATTGACTGATGAGGTCTGTAACTGAGCAGAAAGCACATAATTCACGCTCAGCAAACTGATATCCAGTGCCACAACCAGCCCCAGCGGCAGCAAAAAGTGTCGGTACTTATGTAAAATTTCCAGCAGCCGGTCATTCACCTTGGTCATACCCTCCCTGGGCCTAACTGTCGTCCTGCCAATCTAAATCACAGCAAAAGACAAATAATTTGTCGTCCATCACGACAGTCTGTGAGACGGTAATACACATTCGCGAATCTGCGACTGATAGATACGGCCGGCTGATCTGCATTTGCCCAGGATGTTCGACGGCCCGGAAATGGTAATGCTTGTGAGACCAGTTGGCATTGTCACCGGATAACAGCGGCGTAAAGCGCTGGTCCATTTGTTGCTGATAATGGGGTGAGTAGACATTACGTGCCATCTGATAACCCACTTCATCGAGCAAAAAACAGCGCACCACGCGGCGATCCTGAAACAACAGATAGCTGCTGATATCAAAAGCATTACTGATGGCAAAATGATTGATCGCTTGTCGAAACAGGGTTTCGATTTTTTTAAAATTCTGGTTATAACTATGCGTGTTTTTAAAACGTTGTGATTGTTGATGTTTTAACAACTCATCAATTTTGTCGACAAAAATGTTTTCCAGTTGGATTGCCGGCTGCGGTTTAGCAAAATAATAACCTTGCACCATATCGGCATTGGCAGCGATTGACACCAGTGCTTCGCGCTCGGTTTCCACCCCTTCAATCACCACCAGACTGCCCGCTTCATGTATCAGGGAAACAATACCGGTCAGGATTCGCTCTATCCGGCTGGACTGGCCCGCACCATAAATTAAACTGCGATCAATTTTGACAATATCAGGTGCCAGTTCCCAAATTCGATCAAAATTGGAGTGGCCTGCACCAAAATCGTCTATTGCAATCAAACAACCTAACTGCCGGAAATGGCCAATCAACTCTTTGAGATATTGCCGATCCTGAATTTCACTTTCCAGAATCTCAATCACAATCCGATGTGCTGGCAAGCCCGTCTGGCTGAACAACGCCTGCATAAAACCGGCATCAGGACGTTGTTCAACCAGGCACTGAGAGTTGAGATTAAGAAACAACCACGCTTCACCGTTCGGCTGTCGGCTGAAATTATGCATATGCAATCGCCGGCACAACCTGTCCAGCGATAAGTTATCCTGACTGCTTTCAGGGATCGCCAACAATTCCAAGGGCGACAGGCCTTCTCCCTGCTGATTCTGACTACGGATCAGACCTTCAAAACCCACCGGCCGGCGATGTGAAATACTGAAAATAGGCTGAAAATGGCTGGTCAGCTTTAACTGTCGGTAATCAGCGGACACGTTCAAGTTTTTTTGCTCTACAGGCAATTGTTTCATCACGGCAAATCGCTTTTTCTGGAGATTATTTAACATTATTCAATTTCCGGGCCATTATTTATTGCGTCCAACATTATTGTCTATGTGAAAACGTATTCTTTTGACTCTCCAAAACTAAAAATCAGCGGTATCACCACCGCAGATATTCAGTTTATGCTGCGTCACGTTTATATTTCTGATGCAGAAAGTGAATGACTGCTGCCCGGTAATGGTTGTAATCAGCATCATCTGCCAATGCAAGCCGGGCACGGGGTCTGGGTAAATTGACCGCCAGCACTTCACCAATTGTCGCTGCCGGCCCATTGGTCATCATGACAATTTTGTCTGACAGCAAAACCGCCTCATCAACATCATGGGTGACCATGATCACCGTGTTATTGAGCGTTGCCTGAATTTCCATCAGGGAATCCTGTAAATGTGCCCTGGTCAGTGCATCCAATGCACCAAAAGGTTCATCCATCAGCAACACTTTGGGCTCCATCGCCAGTGCCCTTGCAATACCAATACGCTGTTTCATACCGCCGGAGATCTCAGCCGGCAGTTTGTTTTTGGCGTGGGTCATTTTTACCAGTTCTAAATTGTGCAGCGTCCAGTCATGGATTTCGCTGCGACTCCGACTTTTGCCAAAAACTGATTTCACAGCAATTTCGACATTCTGATAACAGCTCAGCCACGGAAATAGCGCATGATTCTGAAACACAATGGCACGGTCCGGTCCCGGTTCATTGACTTCTTTGCCCTGCAATACCACACCGCCTTCTGTGGCCTGATACAAACCGCCGACAATATTCATTACCGTTGATTTGCCGCAACCGGAATGGCCGATAATGCTGACAAACTCGCCTTTATCGATTTTAAGATTGATCTTGTCCAGCGCCCGGAACGGGCCGTTTGCCGTCGGGAAATCAATACTCACGTGATCCAAATGTAAATAACTTTCCATCATTGGCTCCTAGCGAATCACCGCATTTTTATCGTAAGAAAACAGCTTTTGCAGCGTCAGCATCAGCCGATCCAACACAAAACCCAATAAACCAATCGTGATGACGGCCACCATGATCCGGCTTAACGAATCGGAGCTGCCATTTTGAAACTGATCCCAGACAAATTTACCCAGCCCCGGATTCTGCGCCAGCATTTCAGCAGCGATCAGCACCATCCAGCCAATGCCCAGCGAAATCCGCAGACCGGTAAAAATCATTGGAATCGACGACGGAATAACAATTTTCCAAACCGTGGTCAGGTAACTAAGCCGCAATACCTTGCCGACATTAATCAGATCCCGGTCGATGCTCGAAACGCCCACCGCAGTGTTAATCAGCGTCGGCCACAAAGAACACAACATGACGGTGATAGCAGAAGTGATAAACGATTTTTCAAACATCGGATCAGCAGACACATACACAGCGCTGACTACCATCGTGACAATAGGCAGCCAGGCCAATGGTGATACCGGTTTGAAGATCTGGATCAGTGGATTCAGCGCCGCATATAAATGATTGCTGAGGCCACTGACAATACCAATTGGCACCGCAATCACCGTCGCCAGTAAAAAGCCGACAAACACGGTAAACAAACTGGTCCAGATTTGATCGACAAAAGTCGGCCTGCCGGTAAAGTCCCGAATCTTAACCTCTGCATCGGGATTTTCGGCCAGCATTTCCGCATTACGTTGCTCCTGACGCTGATAGAAAGCTGTCGCCCTAGCCCGTTCAGCATGATGTTCGTCCAGCAAATTACCGCTTTGCTGCCAAACCTGTACTGGTCCCGGTAGCTGACCTAAGCTGGTTTCTACCTTAGCAGCACCAACATGCCAGAAGAACAGGAAGGCCAGCATCGCCAGCAATGGCAACCCGATAAGCATTGCCAGTTGCTGTAACTGCCGTGTGGGCGACTCCCCGCCGGCCAAACGCACCAGCGGGATCAACCAGGTCAGACCAGCAGTCTCCAATAGATAAATTATTTTGTCTTTCATAACCTACTAATGCCCTCGTTGGCTTATTCAATAACCGCATCGCCTTTCAAACCAATCGCAAATTGGTCGAGATAGGCATTAGGCTGCTGGCCGTCATAAACGACACCGTCAATAAACGTATCCTGAGGGGCTTTAAAGCCACTTTCGTTGGCAAAATCGGGAAAGTCTTCGGCCGTCAGTTTGCCCTCGGCAATCAACTCTTTAGCCGCGATAGCATAGATATCTGGCCGGTAAACTTTTTTGGCCATATCTTTGTACCAGCCGTCTGGCTTGGCATCTGCGATCTGACCCCAACGGCGCATCTGGGTTAAATACCAAATCGCATCGCTGTAATAGGGATAAGTCGCGTTATAGCGGAAAAACACATTGAAATCAGGCACTTCACGGACATCACCTTTTTCATACTCAAAGGTGCCGGTCATGCTGTTGGCAATGACTTTAGCATCGGCGCCAACGTAGTAAGGCTGCGATAAAATATTGACCGCCTCAGTACGATTGGCATTGTTGTCAGCGTCCAGCCAATGTGCCGCCCGGATCAATGCTTTTACCAGCGCAATATGGGTATTGGGATGTTGTTCGGCCCACTCGGCACTGACACCGAAGACTTTTTCCGGATTGTTTTGCCAGATTTCGTAATCAGTGATGACCGGGACCCCGATACCTTTAAATACTGCCTGCTGATTCCACGGTTCACCGACGCAATATCCATCAATAGTGCCGGCTTCCATCGTCGCTGGCATTTGCGGTGGCGGCGTCACTGACAATAACGCTTCAGCCTGGATCTGACCGCTGGTATCACCTTTGTGCGGTGCGTAATAGCCAGGATGAATACCGCCCGCCGCTAACCAGTAACGCAGTTCATAGTTATGCGTTGATACCGGAAATACCATGCCCATCCGGAAGGGTTTGCCTTCATCTTTATAGCTTTCAATAACCGGCTTCAGAGCACTGGCAGAAATTGGATGAACCGGCTTACCATCTTCTGCCACTGAAATGTTCGGCTTCATGGCCTCCCAAACTGAATTCGAAACGGTAATGCCGTTACCGTTTAAATCCATGCTGAAGGCAGTGATGATATTGGCTTCGGTACCATAGCCGATGGTCGCGCCCAATGGTTGACCGGCCAGCATATGAGCACCGTCTAATTGACCATTTATGACGCCATCCAGCAGCACTTTCCAGTTAGCCTGAGCTTCAAGGGTGACATACAGCCCTTCATCTTCGAAAAAGCGTTTTTCGTAGGCTATGGCCAGCGGTGCCATATCCGTTAACTTAATAAAGCCAAGGGTTAACTCTTCTTTTTCAAGCTGTCCGGGCGCCGCCTGAACAGTCATACTAAGCAGCGCGGAGCCGATTAATAAACAAGCAGACAATACCAGGGGGTCTGCTGAGCGCAGCACTTTGCGTGTTTTCAACATATCAATCTCCAACCGTTAAACAACGTGATGCCGCCTTGGCACCGTCAATGCTCAATCCGTCGTTGGAGTGATACACAGCATTTGCAGAAAACATGCCATTCACAATCTTGTTTAAAAGAACATTAAAAACAGTAAGTTAAATATCTATTGGGTTTTATAGCAGGGTTTGTTGCTTTGCATTGGATCAGTGAAATCTGTGCTGGCACCATTGCAGTGCAGTTTTTTCTTAGCGGGCCGATTCCAGCAGACTGGCTGTTGACAAGACCTGCTGTGCCAGCATCGCCAGACGCATATTTTTATTCATCGCTGTAGTGCGCAGCAGTTTGTATGCTTCATCTTCACTGCACTGACGTTGTTGCATCAACAGACCTTTGGCGCGATCAATGACTTTGCGCTCGGCCAGTTTGGTTTCCAGTTCATGTAACTGTTGTTGCATCTGCTGTTGATGATCAAAACGGCCTTGCGCCATCGATACGACTGGCAGCACCCGGTGCGGCTGCAAACCATCAACGACAAAGGCACTAACGCCTGCCTGAATCGCCTTCTGCTGGAGTAACGCATCATATTCGCCGGTAAAGATCACCACCGGCATCGGTTGTTGTTTCAGCAAGGTACTGACCAGGCTCATCAGATTGTCATCCAGCTTTTGACTGGCAATAATCAACATGACCGGCTTATCGAGTACTTCTGCTGCTGCTACCTGTGCCAGACTGACTGCTTGATGGCTGACAGCATAAGGTGATTTATACAAGGCATTATCAATCAGTGCAGCAATCTGCTTATCATCACAAATCAAAATAGTCCGGCGGGCGCCGGTGGCTTGGGATTGAGTAGCCATAGCAGGTCTTAACAAACTCGTTTTCGTTAACAAATCACTGCCAGCTCATCAAAAAGCCGGCAGCCAGTCCCAGTGGCGAAATCACGACCATAAAAGTCAGTTTGATAAGTTCGCGTAACAGGTAAAGACAATCGATGATAAATCCCATGATGCAGCCTCCTGATTGGGTGACAACATAAAATTTGCATAAGCCATGCCAGATATATTTTATATATTTATCAATTGCTTATAAATTTATTGGCGGTCTACTCATATCAAAATCGGTGCAACTGGAAGTTGGCTGCGCACAATTGGTGCAGCCAGATAGTAAAAAGCCGGGCCTGAGCCCGGCTTATCTGCCTTAAATCTGTTTAAAATTTAACCATGCCGTATAACCAGAATTTTTCAGTATCGACCAGCGATGCAAATTCTTCATCGGCATTATAGTCGGCGTATTTAATGCCCAGCGTGTAATGCTTGGCAAAGTTTTTTTCCAGCATGATATCCAACTCATCACCGGCATCAAGGCTGTCCAGATCGGTCTCAAAATCATGGTATGACACCACCAGTTTGGCGCCAAAAATATCACCGACCAGCGTTAGATAATTATCCTGAATACCTTGCGCCGGTGTATTCAGAAACTGATCTGCCCAACCCTGAAACGCATGATTGGTACCCAAAGGGGTTTTAAAGCTGAATGTACCATCGCCTTCCAGCACTTCATGACTGAATTTCAATAACCAGCCTTTGTATTTACCGCCGAGTTCGGCCAGATAATAATCCTGACGATCCATCACACCGCTTTTATAGTCATCCTGGCTGGCATACTCGGCGGTATACACTACGCTGAATGCGTCAGATAAAGGCTGCGCACCGCTAAGTCTTAAACCCAGCGTTTTAGAGGACGTTGGTTCGGCATCCTGATAATCAAGGAAATAACCATAGGTTTCTAACTTACCGATTGGCAGACCGCTGTATTGCAGATTGACCAGATGGCCATTTAAATCAATATTGCCATTTTTGATAATGCCGTTATCCGCATCTTCACCAAAAATAGTATTCACTTTATTGATATAGGCATAACTCAGTTGTGTATCCGGCAACCCGGTATGCTGAATAGAAAATGCATCGAAGGTTTGGTGATTTTGTCGCCATAAGACATTACCAATAAATCGGTGAAACGGCGCATCACGGTAGGTGATTTGCTGCCGGCCGAATTTCAGCATCGAATCATAGCCCTGATAACTCAAATAGGCCTGGTTAACCTCGGTACCTTCCGGATCGGCAACCACCGAGTACGTTGTTTCACCATTGGTCGTGCTGTTGTAGTTTTCACCGCCCAATGCTGTGACATCCTCAAGCTCCAGAAAGCCGCCAAAACCATTAAACCGACCGGTTTCATAACCGAGTGTCGTCCGTAAGGTAAAAGCATCGGCATCTTTAAGCGCGTTATCCTGCTCGACTGATTCATAACGGGCGCGCGCCGAGAAGCTGACTTTGCCTGACTTCATGGCTTCGATGAAACTGTCATCTGCTGCAACCTGCGGCACCACCAATGCACTGCTCAACGTCACGGACAGCAGGCTCAACGCAAAGGGTCGGTTAATTTTTCTCATTCTGATTCCTCTAAAAAAAAAGCCATGCACCGCAATTGCGGAAACATGGCTGCATTACCAGGGCTGACACTGCGACGTTACAGTGCACAAATTAATCAGATTTTAAATGAGCAAAATATATGCCTATTATTAAGATATTGATTTATATAAACTAAATACCGATTTCAGTGATTTATTTAGCACCGTGGTGGTGCTAGCTGTCCATCGAGGTGCGTATAAGCAGCTGTTTCAACTCCGGAATACAGGAACCGCAGTTGCCACCCGCCTGACATGCAGCAGTAATTTGATCGACGTTTTGCAGATTTTGTTCGTTGATAGCCTTACAAATAGTTTGTTCGGCAACGCCAAAACAGGCGCAGACCATAGGTCCCAAATCAGCCTGTCCACCCGGTGCTTTGCCCATCAGCAGACTTTGTCGCTGAGCATTATCGAGTTGGCCGGCTGCAAATAACTGACTTAGCCAGCTACGATCCGGCAAATGATGATCAGGCCCGATAAATACGACTGCCTGAAGCTGTTCATTTACCACTTTTGCGGCGCGATAGCGGCCGGCTTTTTTATCGGCAAACTCCAGCCACTCTCCATCCTGACCGACCACCGTTTGTGCCCAATGCGAGGGCTTTAATAAAGCTTGTTCACCAGCGAGTTCATAACGCCAGAATTGCTGGCCTTTGACTTTGACCCAGTAACTGATTTGCTCCAGCTCCAGTGGCTGCCTGGATAAAATAAAACCATGCCATAAAGCTTTAAACGGCCGTATCGCTACGGCCGTTTGTTTGGCCTGCGGCTGACCGGATATCGGATCGGTAATCGGTGCGACCAGCGCATCGGCAATTGCATGCGCAGCAAACTGACCATTCCAGTGAATCGGAACAAATACACTACCCAAGCGCTGCCCTTCGCTTAATTGCACACGGCCGATTAACTGGCCATAGGGACTTTCGACAACAGCCAATGATTTATCGGCACATTGCCAGCGCGCCGCATCACGCGGGTGGATCTCAATGATGGGTTCCGGAGTATGATTACTTAAGCGAGCCGCCCGACCTGTACGGGTCATGGTATGCCACTGATCCCGAATGCGGCCGGTATTTAAAATCAACGGGTAATTTTCGGTATCCGTCAACTGCGGCAGTTGCGGCGTCACGGGCACCATACGGCCTTTGCCAGTGGGGGTAAAAAAATGACCATCGGCAAATAAACGCGATGTACCTTGTGATTTCTCTGCAGTTACAGGCCACTGAAGTGGTTGATAATCAGCAAATTCGGCATCGGTAAAATCCGCCAGCATGCTGATATCAAAATCACGACTACCATTATTTTCAAAGCCGGAGAGCGCGGCATGTTCACGAAAAACATCCAACGATGAATTAAATTCAAACGCATCGGCATAGCCCATCCGGACAGCAACATCACGGATAATTTGCCAATCAGCTTTGGCTTCACCGGGAGCAGGTAAAAATGCCCGCTGCCGGGAAATACGCCGTTCTGAATTGGTGACAGTGCCGTCTTTTTCGCCCCATGCCAGAGCAGGCAACAACACATCAGCAATTTCAGTGCAGTCGGTGCGTGATTCACAATCACTGACGACGACAAACTCACAGTCTTTTAATGCTTTTTTAACGGCATCGGCATCCGGCAGGCTGACCACGGGATTAGTGGCGATGATCCATACCGCTTTGATTTTACCGCTGGCAATATCGGCAAACATATCGACGGCTTTTGCACCAGCCGTATGGGTTAGCTTATCCGTACCCCAAAAACGCGACAGCCGATCATGGTGTTCAGCATTGTCGATTTCCATATGGGCTGCCAGTTGATTGGCCAGACCGCCTACTTCACGGCCGCCCATGGCATTGGGCTGGCCGGTCATCGAAAACGGCCCCATACCCGGTTGGCCAATACGGCCAGTCGCTAGATGACAATTAATAATGGCATTGCATTTATCAGTGCCGGTGGCGGATTGGTTAATGCCCTGTGAAAACACCGTAACGACTTTTTGTGTTTTGGCGAACAGCTGGAAGAATTCAGCGACATCGGTTTCACCAAGCTCACAGGCTGCCGCTGTTTTGGGAATGCTGCCGGTGGTCTCTTTGGCGGCCTGCAGTGTGGCGGCAAAGCCTTCAATATGCTGCTCGATATAATTCCAGTCGAGCGCATCGCAATCTTTTAAATAATTCAGCAAGCCGTTAAACAAAAAAGCATCACTGCCTGGTTTTATGGATAAAAACAGATCGGCAATATCACAAGTCGCGGTTTTACGGGGATCGATAACCACGACTTTCATGTTCGGCCGGGCTTCTTTGGCAGCGGTGATACGCTGAAATAACACCGGATGACACCAGGCTAGGTTGGAACCGGTCAATATCAATAAGTCACAGCTTTCCAAGTCTTCGTAATTACATGGCACGGCGTCGCTGCCAAAAGCACGTTTGTGCGCGGCCACCGCCGATGACATACAAAGCCGCGAATTGGTGTCGATATTACCGCTGCCAATAAAGCCCTTCATCAGCTTATTGGCAGTGTAATAGTCCTCGGTCAGGATCTGGCCGGAGACATAAATCGCCAACGCATCCGGTCCATGCTGATCAATGATCCGCTGAAATTCACCGGCCACTTTATCCAACGCCGCATCCCAGCTGACCCGCTGACCAGCAATATGCGGATACAGCAAGCGATCTTCGAGGCCCAGCGTATCGCCAAGCGCCGAACCTTTTGAACACAGGCGACCGAAATTGGCCGGATGCGCCGGGTCACCGGCGATGGTCACCGTCCCGTCAGATTCTGGTGTCGCTAAAACACCGCAGCCGACTCCACAATAAGGACAAGTTGTGTGGGTTGTTGTAGCCAAAATCAGCTCCTTTACAAGGCGATAAACACCACACCATCTTCCACCTTGGTGGCAAAACTACGGGTACAACCTTCATCGGGGCCGGTGGCCTGGCCACTGCCCAAGTCGATTACCCAGTTATGTAATGGGCAGGCCACCCTTTTGTCGTAAACAATTCCCTGTGATAAAGGGCCTTTTTTATGCGGGCACTGATCAAATAAGGCAAACACCTCATCATTACTGGTCCGAAATACGGCGACATCACCGTCTTTGCTATTTAAAACGCGGGCGCCTTTTTGTGGAATATCATCCAACGGGCCTACTTGAGTCCAATTTGTTTCCATTAACCTACCTGCTTAATCGGGATATATTTTTGCGGCTGTTTGGCGACTTCCTCAGCCCACGGATCATTCTGTGCGTTTTTCTGTGACTCATAAAAACGCTCTGCCAAAGCCTTGCGGTTGGCTGCATCATCTACCACCAGCGCCTGTACATGTTGCAGACCGACCCGCTCAATCCACGGTGCTGTCCGTTCCAGATAGTGACCTTCTTCACGATAAAGCTGCATGTAAGCTGCAATGTATTCCATGGACTCTTCTTCAGTGGCCACTTTGCACAGGAAGTCCGTGGCACGCACCTTAATACCGCCATTGCCGCCCACGTGGAGTTCATAACCTGAATCGACGCAGACCACGCCAATGTCTTTAATGGTGGCCTCAGCACAGTTACGCGGACAACCTGATACAGCAATCTTGAATTTATGTGGCGTCCAACTGCCCCAGGTCATTTTTTCGACCTTGATACCGAGACCGGTGGAATCCTGAGTACCGAAGCGGCACCATTCACTGCCGACACAGGTTTTAACGGTACGCAGCGATTTACCATAAGCATGACCGGACACAAAACCAGCTTCGCTTAAATCAGCCCACATTTTGGGCAAATCGTCTTTTTTAATACCCAATAAATCGATACGCTGACCACCGGTGATTTTTACCGTCGGTACTTTATATTTTTCAGAAATATCGGCAATGGCCCGCAGTTCACGTGGATTGGTAACCCCACCCCAAATCCGTGGCACCACCGAATAAGTGCCGTCTTTTTGAATATTGGCATGCACCCGTTCGTTGATAAACCGCGATTGCTGATCATCAACGTATTCGTTAGGCCAGGTGCTCAGCAAATAATAATTCAGCGCCGGCCGACAGCTGTGACAGCCATCCGGATTTTGCCATTCCAGTGCTTGCATCACTTCGGGAATGGTTTTCAGCTGTTGTTCGGTGATGGCTGTTTTAACCTCGTTATGACTCATGCCGGTGCAGCCACACATCGCTTTTTTGCTCGGCGTATCATTAAAGTCACTGCCCAACGTTGACGCAAGCAGTTGTTCAACCAGACCAGTGCAGGAACCGCAGGAAGCCGATGCTTTAGTATGGGCTTTGACTTCATCGAGGGTAAACAAATTATGTTTGCCGATGGCTTTGACAATATCGCCTTTGCAAACACCATTACAGCCGCAGATTTCGGCTTCGTCCGGCAAGGCATCAACAGCATTGCTTGCTCCGTGACCGGAGTCACCTAAATGATGCTGCCCAAACAGCATGTTTTCACGAATGCTCGACACATCAGTGCCATCGCGCATCAACTGAAAATACCAGGCACCATCAGTCGTATCGCCATATAAAACGGCACCTTTGAGCTGATTGTCTTTAATCACCAGTTTTTTGTATACGTGGCGCGCAGCATCTTTGAACACCAGATCTTCACTGTCGTCATCACCAATAAAATCACCAGCCGAGAATAAATCGATACCGGTCACTTTCAGTTTGGTTGACGTGACGCTGCTCATATAACGGGCAATACCCATTTGTGCTAAATGGTTGGCGCAGACCTTGGCTTGCTCAAATAACGGTGCGACCAGGCCGAAAGTGGTACCACGATGCTGCACACATTCACCCACCGCATAGACCCGCGGGTCAAAGGTCTGCATGGTATCGTCAACCACAATACCGCGCTCACAGTGAATACCGGCTGATTGTGCCAATGTGGCATTGGGCC
>CAYYRO010000004.1:40949-47345 GCA_964474075.1 uncultured Methylophaga sp. | reverse complement strand
CCGAAGCCGAAGCCGAAGCCGAAGCCGAAGCCGAAGCCGAAGCCGAAGCCGAAGCCGACAATAGTATTGATGAAGATGCCGAATTACTGGATATTTTCTTAAGTGAAGCCCGCCAGCATATACTCACTTTGACAGAAAGCGGTCATAGTATGCATGTCGGTGATTGCATCGATAAGCCACAATTAAGTGCTGCTCATTCATTAAAAGGCTGCGCCAATATTGCCGGCGTGATGCCAGTCGCTCTGATTGCTACCGAGTTAGATCAGACGCTCAGAGAACTGCATCGTCAGCAAAAGGCGTTGAATAGCGATGATTTACAGCTGACACAGCAGATTTATCAAAATCTCGACCAGTTGGTAGAAACCATCAGTGATGGCAGTGCTGATCCCGAAATCAGTTTGTTACACCAGCAAATTCAGAGTTTATATCCAGCTGCAGCAAGCAAAACTGAACAAGTTACGGCGATGGATCCGGAGCAACTGGTCAGCTTCCTCGAAGAAACCGATGCCCTGCTGGATCGCTACAGCCGTCAATTAACCGAGTGGCAACAAAACGGTGAGCAACATCAGCAAAATGCACTGCATGATACGTTGCATACGCTGGCTGATAATGCACAACTGGCGGAACTGCCATCGCTGGCAGCGTTATATCAGCTGCTGGATGGTCTGATTCAGCACCCTCAAGCGGCCGATCCCCGCATCAACGAATTGCTTGAGCAAGCTTATGAAATGCTCAACGATCAGATTGAAGCCTTGATCCAAAACAAACCCATGGCCGATTTGGCGTCATTGCGTGAGCATATTGCTGAGACCTTGAAGGCATTAGAAACATTACCAGACGATCGCGAAGAAACCGAAACCAACCATGAACCGGCGGCACCGCACGTGTCACCAATGCCAGAAGATGATTATGATGCGGTAGATCCCGATCTATTGGCCGCCTTTACCGAAGAAGCTGCCGAACTGCTGAGCTCAAGTAACGAGGCCATCAAACTCTGGCAACAAGTGCCGGATAGTGATGCCGCATCCATGCAGTTACAACGTGATTTGCATACTTTAAAAGGTGGTGCCCGGTTAACCGGTGTGACCGCAATTGCTGATCTGGCTCATCAAATTGAAACGCTGGTGATCCCGGTTTGTGAAGACCAAAAACCGGCCAGTGAAGACTTTTTTGATTTGCTGCAACGCTGTCAGGATCAGCTCAGCATCATGCAGGAACAGTTGGCCGCGCGTCGGCCGATTATTGTCAACGACAGTTTGCTCGCTGAAATTACGGCTTTCGTTAAAGGCGAAAAATTTGTTATTGAATCACCAGCGGCTGAAACGCAAACCATATTGCCAATTGAGCCCAGTGCCCCATCGTTAAATCCGGCTGAGCAAATTCGGGTACGTGCTGATTTGCTCGATTATCTCAGCAACTTTGCCGGTGAAGTCAGTATTTCCCGTGACCGCGTTACCCAACAACATCAGGCGCTGCGTCAGCAATTACGGGAAATGGAAGAAACCGTCAGTCGTTTGCACGAACAGCTGCGTAAACTGGAGATCGAAACGGAAACCCAGATCCTGTTTCGCTATGAAGATGGCAGTGCCGATCATCATGCTGAATTTGATCCGCTGGAACTGGATCGCTTTTCAACTATTCAGCAATTATCACGCAGCCTGACGGAAAGTGTTATCGACCTTAATGATATCAGCCAATCCATGGATCAAATGGTGCGCGAAACTGATGTCATTTTGTTGCAACAATCGAGGCTGAATACCGATTTACAGCACGGCCTGATGAATACCCGGCTGGTACCATTCACGCATATTGTGCCGCGCCTTGAACGTATCGTCCGACAAACCGGAAGTGAAGTCGGCAAACAGGCCCAATTGCGGGTGCATGGTGCCAATCAGGAACTGGATCGGGCGATTTTGGATCGACTGGTCGCGCCAATCGAGCATATCCTGCGTAATGCTATTGCCCACGGTATTGAAGCCCCGGCAGAGCGCCAGCAACAGGGCAAAGCTGAAAGTGGTCAATTGCAAATTGATCTGCAACGGGAAGGCTCAGAAGTCGTATTGAGCATCCGCGATGATGGCCAGGGTCTTAATATCGACAAAATACGCCGTAAAGCCCTGGCGTTGAAATTAATAGCGCCGGATGACAACCCCAGCGATGAAATGCTGATGCAGCTGATTCTGACCTCTGGTTTCAGTACTGCCGACAATGTATCGCAATTGGCTGGCCGCGGCGTCGGTATGGATGTCGTCAATAATGAAATTCGGGCGCTGAAAGGCCGTTTGTCGATTGAGTCGGTCGCCGGTCAAGGTAGCTGTTTTCATATTCGATTGCCCCTGACCCTATCGCTGATCCAGGCCTTGCTGGTCACCGCCAATCAACAACAATTTGCCGTTCCGTTATCGACGGTCAAAGCCGGTGAGCGATTGTCGGTTGGCGAAATCCGTGAATTGTTGATGAATCCACAGCCGGTTTACCAGTTTAACGATGAAGATTATGAGTTTGTGCCGCTCAGCCATTTGCTCGGTGAGCCGTTAAATCTGCCAGATAATGCCCGTCAACCGATGCCGCTGCTGTTATTCCGCAGCGGTCATGTCCGTGTCGCGCTATTGGTAGATGCCATAAACAGTAACCGTGAAATCGTTATCAAATCTATCGGTAAACAGCTGTCACATATCAATGCTATTAATGGTGCCACCATTCTGGGTGATGGTCGTGTGGTACTGATTTTAGATATTCCGACACTGATTGAAGTCCATCGCAAACAACACGCTGGCAGCACTGATCTACCGGAAGAGCTGGCGTTGCAGCAAAAAGCGGAAGAACGGCTCCCAGTTGCCATGGTAGTAGATGATTCGATTACTATGCGCAAAGCTTCTGGTAGTCTGCTGGGCCGGCTTGGTTTCACGGTGATGACCGCAAAAGACGGTGTCGAGGCACTGGCCAATCTTTATGAACAACAGCCCGATATTATTTTATTGGATGTTGAAATGCCGCGGATGGATGGCTTTGAATTTGCCTCCATTGTCCGTAATGACCCGCAATTTCAGCATTTACCGATCATCATGATTACCTCGCGCACCGGTGAAAAACATCGGCAGCGGGCGCTGGGAATTGGCGTTAATGATTATCTCGGCAAGCCTTATCAGGAAAATGAATTGGTCGCTGCCATGAAACAACTGTTAGGTGCCAGCTATCCGCACCGGCATCATTAATCTGGATTTGCCATGTCTGCCAAGCTTGATTTTGTTCACTGTATGCTGATTCCACTGCGCCAGCATTATCTGTTACTGCCCAACACCACGATTGCTGAAGTGATTCCATTACCCAGAAAAATTATTGCCGCGCAGTCTGAACAACAAAGTTTTATTGTTGGTCAATGTCACTGGCGAGACAGTATTTTGCCGGTTATTGATTTGGAAAACCTGATTGATGAACCTGCTGATGCTGATAGTCGTATCGCAAATAAACTGTGTATTGTTAATGGCATTAACGATAACGCGTTAGTCGAGTATTACGCTCTGCCCTGCTGCGGCGCGCCACAACTTATCACGCTTAACGAAGCGGCCCTGCAAACCAACGCGCATGCTGACGTGCCAAACTGTTTGCATTGCCAAATTAAAATCGGCAATAAAACGGCTTTGATCCCAAATCTGGACGATATAGAAAGTCATCTGCAAAAACAGCTGGCAATGCCCTGATATTCGGGCTGGATTTACTTTATGATAGGCGCCATGAAATTGCGCAAATTGTTTACCCCCCTTCTGCTACTGGTCGCTTTTGTGCCCGCTACTGTCAACGCTAACTTATCGCTTAGTGAACAGCGAAAAACCTATCAGCAGGCAAAAAAAGCGCTGGAAACCCATCAGTTAACGCGGTTCCAAACACTGCGTAACCAGCTGGATACCTATCCCCTGCAAAGTTATCTGGATTATCTGTTTTTGCGCCACCGCTTAAACCAAACCGGTAATGCCAGCGTGGCGGCTTTTCTGGACAAACATAACGATAGTTTTTTTGCTGACCGCTTACGTAGCGCCAAACTTGATAAGCTGGCCGCCAGCAAACAATGGCAGGCATATCTGGATTTTTATCAGTCACCGCAATCAGCCACCCGAGCCTGTTACCACGCACAGGCTTTAATGCATACCGGTCAGACTGATGCAGCGGAAAACGCTGCCCTTGAATTATGGCTAGTGCCATATTCACAGGATAAAGCCTGTGATCCGGTATTCAGTTTTATCGAAAAACGCGGCTTGCTGACTGATGAGCGTCGCTGGCAGCGATTGATGCTGAGTTTACGTGCCGAACAATTTCAACTGGCCAGCTATTTGGCTAAAACAGTTGATGCAGCAGCCACCGCGCAGGCCTGGACAGAACGCTGGCAAAAAACGCACAGCAATCCCGTGAATATGCTGTCGCAATTACCGGCAGCGGTTGATCACAACCGGGTCAGCCTTGCTAATGATGTGCCGTTATCACGGGAAATTATTGTCCATGGTTTGAGTCGTCTGGCGCGTCAAAATCCTGATAAAGCTTATTATCATTGGCAACGACTGAAACCGGCTTATCAGTTCGACAGCGAGCAACAACATGCTGTCCAGCGTGAAATCGGCTTGTGGGCAGCTTTGAATCGTCAGGATGAAGCCCTGCGCTATTTTGGGGACACCCCTAATGAACCATGGCGGGTACGCGCCGCGCTCTGGCAACAAAACTGGCCCGCAGTCAAAGCCGCCATCGCCAGTCTTGATGACAACACGCAACAGGAAACCAGATGGCAATACTGGCTGGCCCGCAGTCTCGATAAAACCGGTGATAGAACCGCTGCAGAGGCCATTTGGCGGAAGCTGATTACCGAACGGGATTATTATGCGTTTTTAGCCGCTGACCGGCTGGGCGCCGACTACAGCATGAATCATCGTCCGATTGAGGCTGAACCTGCTGAAATGGCAGCGCTGAAAGCGATGCCGGCCTATCAGCGTTTATATGAGTTTTATCATATTGGCGAAGATCTGGAAGCCCGGCGCGAGGCGTATTATTTGCAAAACACCTTAACCGATCGTCAATTGCAATTATTGTCTTTAGAAACTCATCGCTGGGGCTGGCATAACCAGACCATTGCCCTGCTGGGTAGCGCTCAATACTGGGATGCGCTGGATCAACGCTTCCCGGTGCTCTATGGCGATGACATGCTGCAAGCTGCTAAAAATCAAAAACTCGATGTCGCGTGGTTATTGGCCATTGCCCGCCAGGAAAGTGCCTTTAATCCTGCGGCGCGTTCACACGCCGGCGCCATGGGTTTAATGCAAGTTATGCCGGCGACAGGCCGCAGTACTGCAAAATTGCTCAATAAACCGCTGCAATCAGAGGCTGAACTATATAAGCCGGAACGTAATATTGAAATCGGCAGTCGTTATCTGCGTAAAGTCTATGAAGATTTACAAACCAATCCTGTGCTAGCCACTGCCGCCTATAATGCCGGTCCGCATCGGGTACAGCGCTGGTTGCCGGAAAACAATAGCTTGCCAGCCGATATCTGGGCTGAAAATATTCCGTTTAACGAAACCCGTCGCTACATCCGTGCCGTGATGAGCTATACCGCAACGTTTGATTATCAGCTGAAACGGCCGATCATTCCGCTCAGTGAGCGCATGCCGGCAGTGCGTCCGGGAAACCTTAAATAACATCGATGGATATTTATCAAGTCGGTGGCTGTGTCCGGGATCGACTGCTTGACCTGCCGGTTAATGATCACGACTGGGTGGTCGTGGGTGCTGATGCGAAAACCATGCTGGCACAAGGTTATCGGCCGGTTGGTAAAGATTTCCCGGTATTTTTGCATCCCCAGACCCATGAAGAATACGCACTGGCCCGCACTGAGCGTAAAACCGCTCCCGGTTACCGTGGCTTTGCTTTTTATGCCGCGCCCGATGTCAGTCTCGAAGAGGATTTACAACGGCGCGACTTAACCATTAATGCCATGGCACAAACGGCCGATGGCGAGATTATTGATCCGTTTGGCGGCCAGCAGGATTTACAGGCCGGTTTATTACGCCATGTCTCACCGGCTTTTGCTGAAGATCCGGTGCGCGTATTACGACTGGCACGCTTTGCTGCCCGCTTTGGTTTTCAGGTAGCTGATGACACCAAAAAGCTGATTGACCAGATGATCAATGCCGGTGAACTGGATCATCTAGTTGCTGAACGGGTGTGGCAGGAAACCGCCAAAGCGCTGTCTGAAGCTACCCCGTCACGCTTTTTTTATACCCTACGCGAAGTGGGCGCCCTGCCGATCCTGTTTCCGGAAATAGATCGTCTGTTTGGCGTGCCACAACATCCCAAATGGCATCCGGAAGTCGATACCGGCGTGCATGTCATGCTGGTGTTGGACCAGGCAGC
>CAYYRO010000004.1:39577-40849 GCA_964474075.1 uncultured Methylophaga sp. | reverse complement strand
TTGGAAGGATTGGCTATTGCCGAAGCGCTGAAAAAAGCCCGCTTACAGGCAATAGATAATATATTAGCGCCCTATCGTAATCAGGACTGAACTGCGTGGCAAACATGCATCGCGTATAATGCCGTTTTGAATTAATCACAGGATTTTGTCCATGACTACGCTCTCTGCCAACTGGACCAGCGTCAACGCCGCTTGTCAGCCTTTATTGGATGCTTTAATAAAAGATGCACAGGCGTTGCAACTGGAAATCAGCACACTCGGTAATGGTACCCGGGTGGTTGATGCCGGTATCAATGCACAGGGTGGTCTGGAAGCAGGTCGGCGCATTGGCGAAATCTGCATGGGCGGTCTGGCCACTGTGACCATGGGCAGTCAAAGTGGCTTTGCTAACTGGCCGTGGTCTGTGAATGTGCATGCTAAGACACCTGTACTGAGTTGCTTAGGCAGTCAATATGCTGGTTGGAGTTTGTCGCATAAAGCTGAAGACGTGAAATTCTTTGCTTTGGGATCCGGTCCCGGTCGCGCGCTGGCAGCACGCGAAGAAATATTCAAAGAATTCGGTTATCAGGATAAAGCCGATTCGACGGTCATTGTTCTGGAAGTTGATAAATTACCGCCCGTGGCTATTGCCGATAAGATCGCTGATAACTGTGGCATCAAACCCGAAAATCTGACCTTGATCCTGACGCCAACCACCAGCCTTGCCGGTGTCATGCAAATTGCTATCCGCGTACTGGAAGTTGCCTTACATAAAGCGCATACCGTGCATTTTCCATTAGAGAAAATCGTTGATGGCTACGGCAGCACGCCGGTCGCACCGCCCGGTGGTGACTTTATGACTGGCATGGGGCGTACCAATGACGCGATTCTTTATGGTGGTAGCGTGCATTTATTTGTCGATGCCAGCGATGAAGAAGCCCGCGAACTGGCTGAAAAAATGCCCAGCAATACGTCGGCGGATTACGGCCGGCCATTTGGCGAAATTTTCAAAGCCTATGAATACGACTTTTTCAAAATTGACCCGATGTTATTCAGCCCGGCCAAAGTTATCGTTACCAATACACAAACCGGCAACAGCTTTACCGCCGGTGAGCTGAATGCTGAACTACTGACCCAGTCTTTCGGCCTGTAAAGGCGTATGCAAAAACCCCGCGTCGCCATTTTTAATGATACGCACGGCTGGCATAGTGCGCAGCTGACGGCGGCTTTTGCAGCGCTGGGCATCGAAACGGTTTACAGCGATCTGGCGTTTTGCCGGATCGATTTAAGCTT
>CAYYRO010000004.1:0-39477 GCA_964474075.1 uncultured Methylophaga sp. | reverse complement strand
CCGCCCACCTGGGCCTGTGAAGACCGTCAGCAAGCCGTTGATATTATTCGTCGTGAACTGGCTGCCGGTTATTCAGTCGTTATGAAGCCGCTATTTGGCTGTCAAGGCAAAGGCATTATCCGCATCGATAATCTGGATCAACTGGATTTGATAATGCCGGTGGGTGAAGCTTTTTATTTGCAACGCTATGTGCTGCCCGCTGAGCAAGGTGCCTGGCAGGACTGGCGTTTAATGATCATTGATGATCAATTGGTGGCCGCCATGTCCCGCCGCTCCGGCCATTGGATCACTAATTTTGCCCAGGGCGCGCAGTGTTTTGCCGCAACCGTCACGGATGAAATGCGTGATTTAGCCCTGGCGGCAAGCCGCGCCGTTGAGGCGCCCTATGCCGGCGTGGATTTAATTCAGGATCACAATGGCCGTTTCAGTGTTTTAGAAGTGAACAGTGTACCGGCCTGGAAAGGTTTGTTTCAGGCAACCGGCGCCGATATTGCTGGCCCTATTGCCCGCATGGTGGCGGCTCGACTTGAAAAAAATCAGTGCCGGCCCATCCCCGATCATGCTGTCTGAACAACAGCTGTCAGACTGTATTCGCTGGGCCTGCGAACAAGAAGTGAGTGCTCCCAAACCCGGTAACGTTAATTCTTACAGTGATGGCCATCAGATGCAGGTCGATGACTTCCTGCGAAGTGCCACGGCTATTGCACCGGTTATGGCCCAACCAGATTTAACTGTTGGTCAGCGGATTTTACAGTCGGTGATTGCCACCCGACAGGTCGTCGATTGCAATACCAATCTGGGCATCATTTTACTGTTTGCACCGATTATCCAGGCGGCTTGGCAGTGTTCCGACTTTTCAAAGTTGCCAGCAGCACTGAACAATGTGCTGAATAATCTGACCATTGCGGATGCCGAAGACTGTTATCAGGCTATTCAAATGGCCGAGGCCGGCAATCTGGGTGAAGCATCCGAACAGGATATTCGCCGCAAACCCACCGTAACGCTTCGTGAGGCGATGTTTTTAGCGCAAAACCGCGACAGCATCGCCCGGCAATATATCAATAATTACAAGGAAGTATGGGAAATTGCCTTTAAGGAATTGACAAATTCTCTGAACTGTGGGGAAAAGGTTGAATGGGCAACCGCTTTCGCGTATCTTAGTGTCCTATCACGTGTCCCAGACACATTGATAAGCCGTAAATTTTCGCGGCAGCAAGCTCAAATCGTTTCAGAACAGGCGCAATTATTTGTTGCAAAGATGAATAACCTAACCACATTACGTTCTATGCAAGACGAGCTCAGGGACTGGGACCAACAATTAAAATGTCTAGCCATCAATCCGGGTACAACCGCCGACATCAGTGCAGCCGCGTTATTGCTGCATGCTTTGTCACAGGCTGACATCAACCGAATTTCAGTAGCTCAATGCACATAGCGTGCGGCGCTGAGCAGGTGATACGTTCCTTTATTACGTATAAACCGCTTCTAGAAGAGCGGAAAAAATGAGCCTTTTTGACAATTTTTTTGGAACAGGAAAACAAAACATGCCAGTTATCGATCGCGTACTCGTAGGTGAATCTCTGGTCATCGAAGATGGTGACTTAGACAACGTCTCACATATTGATTTATTGATGGGCCCACGTGGCTCAGCTGCCGAAGATGCGTTCTGTCGCACTCTGACCGACCAAAAACAAGGCGTTAATGGTCTGTTGGCAGTTGTTGCTCCTAACCTGATGGTCAAACCAGCGACCGTTATGTTTAACAAAGTAACAATCAAAAACATGAAACAAGCCGTACAAATGTTCGGCCCAGCACAACGTGGTGTTTCATTAGCCGTTGCTGAATGTGTTGAAGATGGCACTATTCCAGCTGCTGAAGCTGATGATTGCTTTATCTGTGTTGGTGTCTTTATTTCACCAACTGCTGATAGCGACCAGAAGATCCAAGACTGGAACTACCGTGCAACAAAAGAAGCTATCAAACGTGCCGTTGCACGTGAGCCGAAAGCGGCTGATGTTGTTGCTCAGTACAAAGCTAGCGAACATCCATTCGGCGCTAAATAAGCCCGATTGGTTTTTGCTTAACAAGAAACCGCCCTCGTGAGGGCGGTTTTTTTATGCGTGATTAATCTCTAACCCGGCAAGATCATCGGCCGTAATATGACCTTTGTGCAAAGCACTGGCCAGCAATACCGCGCTAATCCCCATTACCGACAGCTGTTGTAAATCCTGACGATCCCGAATACCACCTGATGCAATCCATTTTTGTTGTGGATGTTTTTCTATCAGTGGCTTCAATCGTGAATAGCCCGGTCCTTTTGATTGACCGACGGCATCCAAATCCATAACGATAACCTGCAAAGGCCATACTGACTTGTCTGTCAGCCAGCGCTTATCGCCAAGCAATTGACCATGGCGGAAATCCAACGACAAAATCCAATCATCCATTTCAGCAGCTGCATAAACACATGGCAGCGTTTCACTGCCCGCTATCCAGCGGATATTGTTGGCCGGTGACTGCTTTTTTAATTGCTGGACTTTGCGAATGCCGGCGTCCAACCAAATATTTAAATCGGGAAATTGTTGCGCCAGTTGTTGATAAAGCTGACGATCCAGCGGCGCACCTTCAATACTGTCTAAATCAGCAATATAGATGGTTTTAAAGCTGTAAAAAGCCAGCAAATCTGCAATCACCGCAGCGGGTTCAGTTGCCTGCGTCAATACCGAGCGCAGTAAAGGATAATCGGCCCGCTGACCGCCCTGAGCCAATACCACCTGTCCCTGCAACACATCAATGACCGGTATAATCTGCACCTGACCTCAGCCTTTTAAAAAAATGAAAATAGTCGTCTACGAACATTTTACCAGCGGTGCTTTGCAAGGTGAGGCACTGCCTGTCGAACTCGCCCGTGAAGGCGATGCGATGTTACGAGCGATTGTCGAAGATATGCTCGCCAATACCGCTTTCCAGCCCATTATCTTACGTGATAACAGACTGGCTGATTTACCTGGCGCGCAAAATCTACCGATAGCCAATAACGCGCAATATCAGCAGATTTGGCAACAATGTTTAAGCAACGAAACATTATTTTTACTGATTGCCCCGGAAACTGATGGTGTTTTGCAGCAATTGGCCGAGGCCGTATTAAAAGCCGGTAAAACCCTGCTGGGCAGTTCACCGGAAGCCATTGATCTTTGCAGCGATAAACTGCGTTGCAGCGAGTTTTTACAGCAACATGGTCTGCCAACCGTTGAAACACAGCGCGCTGAAGACTGGTTAAATCAGCCATTATTCACTGGCCCGATAGTGTGTAAGCCCAACGATGGCGCCGGTTGCGTTGAGACCTATTATTTTGCCGAAGCCCATCACGCGGCGGTCTATCTGCAAAAATTGCCTGAAAATAAGCGCCGCCAGCAAATTGTTCAGCCTTTTTGCCGTGGTCAAGCGATGAGCCTGTCGTTGTTTATTGACCGAAGCGTTCAAATCTTATCGCTGAATCAACAATTGATTAATATTGATCGACAATTTTCCTATCAAGGCTCCCGAATTGGCGTGCCATTTCCAGCAATATTCAGCCACGCACAGGCGCAAATACTGGTAGATCAATTGCGGTTGGCCATGCCCGACTTATCGGGATTTGTTGGTGTCGATATTCTGATTGACCAACAACAGGCCCGTATTATCGATATTAATCCGCGTTTAACCAGTTCGTTTAATCAGCTTCCACAAACAGGGCTGTCACCGGCATCACTGCTTTATCAATCGCCTGGCGTAACCAAACAAGGTGTAATGAGTGGTTAAGGCAGCACATTTCTCAGGATGGGATATTGGCGGCGCACATCTTAAAGTGTCCCGCTGCGATCAGCATGGCCAGCTGATTAACAGTATCGAGCTGCCCTGCCCGCTGTGGCAGGGCATTAATGGTTTAGCAGATTCACTGCATCAGGCGCTGAGCCTGCTGGACAATCATACGGATCGGCATTTTATTACCCTGACGGGTGAGTCTGCGGATTGTTTTGCCAATCGTCTGCAAGGTGTCAGCGATATTCTTGATACGGTTGCTGCGCAGTTACCGGCAGAAAACTGCCGGGTTTTCAGTCAATCTCAATCCTGGTTGGACTTAACAGACGCCAAACAACACTGGCAACAAGTCGCCTCAATGAACTGGCTGGCGACCGCCAGTTGGCTGGCAACACAATATTCTGACGCTTTGCTGATTGATATCGGCAGTACCACTACCGATATTATTATGATTACTGATGGCCAGCCGCAATTACAGGCATTCAGTGATCAAGGCCGGTTACAAAGTGGTGAGCTGGTTTACAGCGGTGTGATCCGGACACCATTAATGGCGCTGGCGCAGCAAATTCCGTTCGCCGGGCAATTACAGAAAGTCGCCAATGAAGTATTTGCCACCACCGCCGATATCTGGCGTTTACTTGATAAATTGCCTGACAATATCAATGTTCGCAGCGCTGATGGACAAAGCTGGCAAGCAGCTAACTGTCGGCAAAGATTGGCGCGCATGGTCGGCAGTGATGCCGAACATTATCCTGACAGTGACTGGCAACAGCTGGCGGATTGGTATGGCCAACAGCAAATCCGGCAAATTCATGAAAGCTGCCAGCAGGTAATTAACAGCCAAATATCGATAACGACACAGGCACCCGTTATCGGTGCCGGGATTGGCCGTTTTCTGGCTGCCGAAATCGCGGCCCTATTAGGGCGGCCTTACCTGGATATGGCCGATTTACAAGTCTGTGAGTCAGCTGCCATTGCCGCACCGGCCAGCGCATTGGCGCTTCTTGGCTGGCAGCAGTTCGCGTAAAATAAAACGATGACTCATCCAAGCCTACGCTGCACCGATCTACCGTATCTGCCAGACAGTGCTGTGTATTTTGAGCAAATCCGCGATTTACCATGGCCGGTAATGCTGGATAGCGCCGGCTTGACGGAACATAACGGTCGCTTTGATATTATCAGCGCTGATCCGTTTATCAGCCTGCAAACCGAGGATCAGCAAACACAAATCCAGTTTCGTGATGCGGCACTGCAAAACAGTAATGATGATCCTTTTGCATTGTTGGCAGCGCAATTGGCCCGGTTCAAAACAGTCGCCAGTGATTTACCGTTTACCGGCGGTGCTATCGGTTATTTTGCCTATGATTTAGGTCGGCGCATTGAAACCCTGTCGGCGCTGGCAAAAGATGCCGAACAATTGCCGGAAATGGCGGTGGGTATTTATGACTGGGCATTGCTGATTGATCACAAGCAAAAGCGTTGTCAGCTAGTCAGCCACGATATGGATCCGCATACCCGAACCTTCTGGCCGGAGCTGATTCGCCGTTTTCAGCAGGACCATCGGTTGAATACGCATTTTAATGTGCAAGGCGAACTGCAATGTAACCTTGACGATGCTGCATATGCGGAGGCTTTCCAGCGTATTCAGCACTATATTCGTGAAGGTGACTGTTATCAGGTCAATCTTGCCAAACGCTTTGAAATCAACGCCGAAGGTGATCCCTGGATAGCGTATCGGCAACTGAGGCAGCACAATGCCGCGCCTTTTTCAGCATTTCTCGATACACCGAAAGCCAGCATTCTCAGCTCGTCGCCAGAGCGTTTATTATCTGTACGCGATGGACGTATTGAAACCAAACCTATTAAAGGCACCCGACCACGGGATTTACTGGATCCCGCGCAAGACGCCCAAAATGCCGTTGAGCTGCAAAACAGCCTGAAAGATCGTGCAGAGAACCTGATGATTGTGGATTTGCTGCGCAATGATCTGGGCAAAGTCTGCGTACCCGGCAGCATCCGGGTACCGAAAGCTTTCGCATTGGAATCTTTTGCTACCGTCCATCATTTAGTCAGTACCATTACTGGCCAGCTGGCCAGCGATCAAAGTGCAGTATCTTTGCTGCGGGCCTGCTTTCCCGGCGGCTCCATTACCGGCGCACCAAAATTACGCGCCATGCAAATCATCGAAGAACTGGAACCGCACCGGCGCGGTGTTTATTGCGGCAGTATTGCCTATATTGGTTTTGATGGCAGTATGGATAGCAATATCACGATCCGTACAATGGTCTTTAATCAAAACCGGCTGCGTTTCTGGGCTGGCGGCGGTATTGTCGCTGATTCTGAATGTGCCGCCGAGCATCAGGAAGTGCTTGATAAAGCCGCTGCCATGTTGGATTTAATCGAACGGCTGCATCAATGCTGACCGTTATCAAATTGGGCGGCAGTCTCTATCACAGCCGGCAGCTATCAGATTGTTTACAAACTATCTCAGCATTTGCTGAACACCAGGCTGTCGTGCTGGTAGCCGGTGGCGGCCCTTTTGCCGACTTGGTGCGCCAGGCCCAACAGGATCATGGCTTTTCAGATAAAACGGCCCACCAAATGGCTATTAATGCCATGCGTCAGTTTGCTTTACTGCTCATTGATTTATTGCCTGATACACACATTTTTAGTCGGTCAGACCAACCGCTGCCAGCTACCGGCCTGTCGGTATGGCTACCTGACGATAGCCAGTTAATGACCGCTGATTTACCCCAAAACTGGCAGGTCACCGCCGATAGTCTGGCCTTATGGCTGGCACAGCAAGTTAATGCCTCACAGCTCATTCTGATCAAACGTTGTGCGGTTAATAGTGCGCAAATAAGTGAGTTGTCCGAGCACGGTATTGTCGATGCGCATTTCGCCAGACAATATCAACGCCAGCCTTTGCCCTGCAGTATTATCCAGCAGGATGATATCGCCGATGGGCTGACCAGAAAAATACCGTTGATATGACGTCAACGCGGAACACGTTTGAGCAGATACTGACGACTTTTGATCTGACACTGGACCGAAGTTCACTATCGCAATGTAATGCTTTATTAGCCGAAGTCGATAAGCGACAACCAATCGATCAGGCTGCCCATATGGGCGGGCAGTTATATCCGGCAGCGGTTGCCGGAAAGTTACTTGCCACATTACATCAGGGCAATTTGTTATCGGCAGAGTTACATCCACAGTTACAACAAATTGAAACGACCCTAGTCGCTGACATGGCAGCTCTGTTTAATTTTCCATTGGGCCATTTTACCCCCGGTGGCAGTGTCGGCAATCTGGAAGCATTATGGCTGGCCAAACAACGCCTCCCCACACGCAAGCATGTGTACGCCAGTGAAAATTGTCATTATTCGATTAACAAAGCCTGCACTTTACTGGATTTACAGCTGGTGCTGTTGCCGACCAATAAATACCATCAGCTTGATATCACCGCATTAAAAGATGCTTGCGAAGCACAGCCACCATTGGCAATCATCGTCACCGCCGGCACCACAGGCAGCGGTCATATTGATCCATTGTCGGCTACCGTAAAACTGGCCGGACAATATCAAAGCTGGTTGCATATTGATGCCGCCTGGGGCGGTTTTCTGGCTTTGCTGGATGACTCCGCACTTCTTCCCACGGCGGCCAGCCAGGCCGACTCACTGTGTTTTGATCCTCATAAATCGCTGGGCCAGCCGCGGCCTTGTGGTTTATTGTTTTATCGTCAGCCTTTACCAACCATTTCGGCTGCAGCAGATTATTTGCGGCAACCACCGGATAGTCGCATTATCGGCTCACGTGGTGGCGAAAATTTTCTACCGTTGTGGCTGACCTTGCAGCACCATGGCCTGGAAATACTGCAAACGGATCTGACCGTCAAGCTCGCCGAAGCCCAAAAAATGGCTGATTTAATGAATGCTAAAGTGGCTGATTTGCAGCTGTCGGATAGTGGTATTGTGTGTTTTCAACATCCGGCCGATTTACAGCCTTTGCTGGATGCCGGCGTTGTTTCTAAAACACGATTAAAACAAAAGGATTATTACCGGCTGGTTTTTGCTGACAAGGCCTGCCGGGCGGACGCGGTATTTACGCGTCTGGCGCCTTTTCTTTGATTTGCGTTTGCACGCCATCAAAGCGGCGCAACCAGGGAGAAACGCTGTTCAGTGGTGACGGCCATTGACGGCTGGCATTCAGCGCTGCGCTTTTGCTGTCATAAACACCGTAAATCAATGCATACCAGACTTTATTGTTGCGCATACTGGCAAACACTGCCACATCACCTGTCAGCGCATATTTTTTAATAAAGTCGTCAATTTCTGAACGGTCCCATGAGCCTATCATCTGAAAGGTATAGGCTGATTTGGCCTGCTGCATAATCCATTGGGCACCAAACACCTCGTTGTCATTGTTTTGCGATGTTTCGCTGACTGCGGTGGTGGGCGCGGTTAGCGTTGGTGCAGGGACTTCGGATTCTGGTTCAGCTGTTTTTGCATTTTGAACCGGCATCTCATCCAGCGGTGTGAATGGCGGAATTACCGGTTGCGGCTGTTCATCAATTTGCTGTGATTCGGTCTCAACAGTTTGACTGTCGGTTATCGTTTGCTCGGCCTCAGTTTCAACAGCTTGGTAGTTGGTTATTGTTGTCCGGTCCCTGGTCTCATCAGCTTCATTACTGGTTATAGTTTGTTGGGCTCCGCTCTCAATAGCTTCATTGGTGATTGAAGTTTCATGCTCTGTTGAAGTCGCATCGGTTTGCGTAACCTGCTCGGCCTCCAACTCCTCAAGCAGCTCAATCAGATTCTGTTTTTCGGCTTGCGCATTGCTGGTAACGGTTTCGTCCTCGACAACCACCATGGGCAATTCCGGTTCTGCCGGCACTTCGGTTATCGCTACATCGCTATCGTCACGACTCTGGTTCAGCCAGTCATTGATATTTTGTTGAAAAATCAGTATCAGAGCCAATGCCACTACAACCGGCAACACCGGCAGCCAGCGAGACCAATGGGGTAGATTCAAAGCAGGAAAGTTGGGCAGCAGGCTTTTTTTGTTACCGCCTCCCATCAACAAACTCTGGTGCGCCTGATGATTGATTTCAGCCGGAACACCTTTACTACGCCGCTGAATACGTTGCAGCTGTTTATCGCTGAACGGCAAATCATCCTGCCAGCCTGCCGCCTGCAACCGTTGCTGTAAATAGCCGTGGATTTCATCATCAGCCAGTGGCAGTAAATCCAGATCCTGAAAACGTTCATTACGCAGGATAGATAATGCAGAGGCTTTGTTACTGGTCATCACGGCACGTAATAAATACTGCCCTTCATGTTGCCAGTGTAACCAGGTGGCTAATTGCTGCTGGACACTCCCATCAAGCTTGTCGGCGTCATCAATCAGCAATACCGGCGTCACCTGAATTTGCAATAATTGCTGCAAACGCTGACGCAATAATTGCTGTTGATCACCACCTAACTGACTGTCGCCGGTGGCGCCAAAAGCCTGTAAACACTGTTGGGTCACCTGCGACAGATTGGTGCTGTCGCTGGCATGTATCAGACAAAATCGTAAATCCTCACCGCCGCGCTGCTGCAAAGCCGATAACAGCATCGACTTGCCATAACCATCTGGCGCGATGAGCACACTGATTTGGCCGCTGCTTCGCAATAAATGCAGGATTAGGTTGAGCCGCTGGCTGGTTTGCCGGCCAGCGAAAAAAGCACCGGGCAGATTCTGCCGGCTAAACGGATTACTATGCAACGCGAGACGGTCGAGATAAGCAGGTTCCGCAGTGGCGTGCATTTCCGTCATCAATATTACCTTAGCAGAAAGCGTCCAAAGTGGCCGCTAATTGTGCTGGCGGATAATCATCGCTTATAACGGCCTGACCAATCGCTTTCAACAAAATTAAACGAATGGCACCATCCTGAACTTTTTTATCCACGGCCATTAAATCCATAAAACGCTCTGGCGTCATCTCAGACGGTACATTGACCGGTAAGCCCGCCGCGATTAACAAGGCTTTAATACGCTCGACAGTTGCCAAATTCAGCCAGCCCAGCCGTTGGGATAAATCGGCCGCCATCACCATCCCGATAGCAATTGCCTCACCATGTAACACCACACCATAACCACACCCGGTTTCAATGGCATGGCCGAACGTATGACCCAGATTTAGCAACGCACGGACACCCTGCTCACGCTCATCAGCAGCCACAATATCCGCTTTATCCTGACAAGAACGCGCAATCGCCTGCGCCAGTAATTCAGGCTGCCTGTCGATTAATCCGGCCATATTGGCTTCCAGCCAGTCAAAAAACTCGGCATCATTTATCAAACCATATTTGATGACTTCAGCAAGGCCAGCTGCAAACTGGCGATCATCCAGCGTATTTAACGTACTGGTATCGGCAAACACGCATTGCGGTTGATAAAAAGCGCCAATCATATTTTTGCCGAGCGGATGATTAACGGCTGTTTTACCCCCCACTGATGAATCGACTTGCGACAGCAACGTTGTAGGCACTTGAATAAACGGTACACCACGTTGATAACAGGCCGCAGCAAAGCCTGCCATGTCGCCGATAACACCACCACCAAGCGCGATAACCGTAACTTGTCGTGACATTCTGGCCTGCAGCAGACCATCAAAAATCCGCTGCATGATTTCCAGCGTTTTAAATTGCTCGCCGTCTGGCAGAATCACCGTTTCCAGCCGATAGGCTGTTAAAGCAGACTTAATCTCATCCAAGTACAAAGGTGCCACGGTTTCATTGGTAACAATCAATACTTCTTTACTTTTGATATGGGCAGCAAACAGATCCGGTTCGGACAGCAGCTGTTCACCGATATAAATCGGATAACTGCGTTCACCAAGCGCAACGTGCAGGGTTTTCATCATGTTGTATTGTCTTTTTCCATTTGTTCCAGTTGCCGAATCACGTCACTGACTGTTCGCTGTACCGATTGCTCTCCAGTCGCAACGATAATATCGGCAATTTCACGGTACAGCGGATCCCGCTGTTCCATCAATTGTTTGATTTGCTGGCGTTTATCGCCCGTTTGTAATAATGGCCGACTCTTATCGCGTGCCATACGCCGGTATAACTGTTCTGGTTTGGCTGCGAGATACACTACCGTGCCACGATCTGCTAAAAACTGCCGGTTAGACTCTGACAAAACAGCACCACCGCCGGTCGCGACCACTACATTGTCGAGCGCGCTCAATTCATCAATCATCTTTTGTTCGCGATCCCGAAAACCGGCCTCACCTTCCATTTCAAAAATCCAGGAAATGGACACACCGGTGCGCTCTTCGATTTCCCGGTCGCTATCCCAGAACCGACGGCGCAATTTTTTAGCCAATTGCCGACCGATTGTGGATTTGCCGGCACCCATCGGCCCGACCAAAAATATATTACCTGAAATCACAAATACCTGAGTTTCCCAGACGTATAATGATAAAAAAGCCGGACCTTTGCAGGCCCGGCTTCGTATTTTAGCGCAGTTAAGTAGCCCCTAGTACTGCATGCCTTCTTTAACAATTTTGGGTGTTACGAATACCAACAGCTCACGCTGCCGATCTTCATTGAAGGTATTACGGAATAAGACTCCAACATAGGGCAGGTCACCAAAGAAAGGGACGCGCTGTACACCGTAGTTTTTGGTTTGCTCATAAATCCCCCCCAGCACCACGGTTTCGCCGTTATCAACCAAAACCTGGGTTTTTACGCTACGGGTATCAATACTAGGGACACCGAGGAAGATTTCACCGACCTCATCTTTATTCACTTCGAGATCCATAACAATGCGATCATCTGGTGTGATTTGCGGCGTAACATCCAGCTTCAGCACAGCCTCTTTGAAAGAAACTGAGGTAGCACCACTGGATGAAGCTTCCTGATACGGGATTTCAGTACCTTGTTCAATAGTCGCTTGTTTCTGATTAGAGGTAATGACCCGTGGACTTGAAATAACTTCACCACGGCCCTCTTCCTGCATCGCTGATAATTCCAGCTCCAGAATCATGCCCATCGGCAGCTTGGCGAGTGCCAGTGCAATACTACCGGCTGGATTATTGACCGGAAGATTCACATTCAGACCATCCCCACCTAACTCACCTCCCCGGCTGGGCTCAATCAAATTTGAATCATTTGGATCGACACTCAGGTCTTCGAGATTGCCAGATGTCCCTGCCCCCAGTGTCCGACTACGTGCTGAGGCACCAAAACGCACACCTAATTCTTTACTGAAATCATTGTTGGCAATAACAATCCGTGATTCGATCAGTACCTGACGAACCGGAATATCCAGTTGTTCAATCAGTTTTTGTATAGCAACTAATTGGTCGGCGGTATCACGAAGTAATAATGAGTTGGTACGGGCATCAACAACCACACTGCCCCGCTCTGATAAAAAGCCACCCTGACCATCAACAGAATCACCCTGTGTACTGGTTAAAATGGCAGCTAACTCATCGGCCTTTGCAAAGTTAATTTCAATAATTTCAGAATACAGCGGTTGCAACTCAACCAGTTGTTTTTTGGCTTCCAGTTCTTGCTTTTCACGAGCAGCAATTTCAGCAGCAGGCGCTATCAGCATGACGTTACCATTTTGGCGCATCGCCAGACCTTTGGTTTTCAGGATGATATCCAGCGCTTGATCCCACGGTACATTTTTCAAACGTAAAGTAAGATTGCCTGTCACTGTGTCGCTGGTCACCAAATTCATCCCATTGAAATCAGCCAGTAACTGCAACACCGCCCGCACTTCAATATTTTGAAAATTTAATGACAATTTCTCGCCGGTATAACCGACCTGTTCACCTTCACGGGCTTCTGGTGATTGCGTATCACGTCCTTTAACTTCGACAACCAGTTGATTGTCTGACTGATATGCCAGATGTTCAAAATCACCGTTGGTCATTAGCGTCAGGGTAGTGCCATCTCGGCTCTGTTCGGCATCAATCATCGATACCGGTGTAGCAAAATCAACGACATCCAAACGCCGATGCAAATTATCCGGCAAACTGGCACCAGGAATTTCGATCACGACGGTATCACGTTCCTGACGGACATCTACTGCTGCACCGGCGGTCGACATGTCAATAATGACGCGCGCTTCACCCGCTTCACCGCGGCGAAAATCAATATCGGTTACCTGATTACCGGTCATCGCAACCGCACTGCCGCGGGCTTTACTGGTGCTCATTTGGGGCGCATTACCATTCAACGTGATTTTGACGGTATTGCCACTGGTGTTAATTTCATAAGGAATTTTACGCAGCAGGTTTATCACCATACGCGTACGGTCACCCGCTTCCACGGTCGCAATACTGCGAGTTTCACCACTGTTAATTTGCTGCGTGCGTTCACTGAGCTTGTTTTTGACACCATCAAAATCAAGTACGATACGTGCCGGCTCATCTGTGGCAAAATTTTCCGGCGCGGCGACAGGTTCCGAGAATGTCAGTGTCACCTGCGCTTTATCACCTGGCAACGTGGTGAAATCAACATCCTGTAAATCAGCTGCCTGTGTCGCTGTCGCCGTTAGCCACATCGTCAGCAATAATCCCAAACCGCCAAAGCGGAGACGTTTATCACTACACCGGAAAAGCCGGGGCCCCATGATTTGCTGTCTGTCCATTGTCATTACGTCTCTGCTAGTCATGTCGAAATGGCCTTTAATTAATCTCTACTACAGAAAGAGATGTTTCGCGTTCAACGAACCCGTTGCCGTCAGGTACGATCTCTTTCAATTTTAATTCACTGTCACTGATAGCCAGAATCTGGCCAAAGTTACTACCCATATAATTACCGACACGGACTTTGTGAATCACACCATCAGGCGCACGAATTAAAGCCCATATTGTTTCATCTTGTTGCAGCGTGCCGACAAACTGCAAATCGGCTAACTGGAAAAATTCCAGGGCTTCTTTACGGCGATTGGTATCCGGTCTGATACCATTATCTGCCGTGGTATCTGGCGCTATTTCAGGCACATCGACTACTGTCGGCACAAATGGATCTCTGAGATCAGCGGCCGCATACTCAAATTTTTCATAGGGTTTCATGACCGGGATTGGCGGAATATCGGGCTGCGCCTGCGCTTTTACTCTGGCCACATAAGCTTGCAAATCTTCTTTTTCAGGCTGACAGCCACTGGTCAACACAACACCGAAAATAATCAGCAGCAAACCAAAAGGCCGGAAAATAGTGCGATTCATGACTAGCCCCGTCATTGGTCTTGCTCATCAAAATAACGATAAGTCTTGGCCGTTAAATCCATGGTCATCATGCCATTATCATTATTTAGCGGCCCCATTTTAAAATTATGCAGGGTGACAATCCTCGGCAGTGCGGCAACACCACTGACAAACTCACCAAACTGATGATATTTGCCTGTTAAACGCATAGTGATCGGTAACTCTGCATAGAAATCGACCGGCCGCTCGCCTTCCGGTCTGAACAACTCAAACTCCAGACCATTAATTAAACCGGTCCGGGAAATATCCACCAACAAGTCAGCGACTTCATTTTTGCGTGGCAGCTGCTGCAGCATCCCTGAAAACACCACTTCCATTTCTTTCATCTGTTCTTTATAAGCTTCCAGATTGACCGCTTTGGCTTGTTTGGTTTCAAAACTTTGTCGTAATTCCAGCTCTTTTTGTTCAAGCGTTGCCAGTTCAGCACGTTTATCTTTAATAATGAAATAATAACCAGCGCCCCACACCACCAGACAAATCAAAAAGATGGCAAGAATTTTAACCGGAATTGGCCATTCGCCACTTTCGTTGAAATCTAAATCGGATAATGAGGATAATTCCATTATTCAATCTCCTCATCTTTCACTGGCTTGCTTTCATCAACATCCAGGGTAAATTTGCGGATTGCATCCTCACGGTTAGAAGTCCGCTCGACCACCCGAAGTTTAGACTCGTTAAATTCCGGATCAGCATCTAACTGTCGCATCAGCACTGATACCCGGGCATTGCTTTGCGCCACCCCTTGCAAGGTGAGCACATCGCCTTGCCGGTTAACCGTTTCCAGATGGATACCTTCCGGTACCGTCCGCACTAATGCGTCTAATACTTTGACGACCTTAGGCCGGCTTTGCTGCAATTCCTGAATAACTTGCATACGCGCTACCAACTTTTCACGGGCTTTTTCAAGATCCTGAATTTCTTTGATAATTAAATCGAGCTTGGCGATCTCTTGCTGCAAATAGGCGTTACGACTGTTTTGTTCTTCAATCAGGCCATTTGCGAACGAAGTGGCAAAATATAAAACTGCCAGCGCAAACAGCAAACCGGCAACCAAAGCCACATAGAATTGTTGTTGTCGTTCCTGACGACGGGCTTCACGCCATGGGAGCAGGTTGATATGTGCCATCAGTCAAAACTCCTCATGGCCAGTCCACAGGCAATCATCATTGATGGCGCATCATTGCTCAAAGCCTGCACTTTAATCCGCGAGGCAATAATCATATCGGCAAACGGATTGGCCACTGATGTGGAGGTACCTGTTTCCGCTTCGATCATGGCATCGACACCGGTAATCGAGGCACAACCGCCGGCGAGAATAATGTGATCAATAGATTGATACTGACTGGATGCCGAAAAGAAAAACTGTAACGCCCGGGTGACCGTCATGGTCATTGAACGTTTAAACGGCTCCAAAACCTTCGGTAAATAATCATCCGGCAAACTGGCGGGATCTTTTTTGGCGCGACCCGCTTCCTGATAAGACATGCCGTAGTGACGCTCTATATCCTCAGTGAGCATACGGCCACCAAAGGTTTGTTCACGGGTAAAAACAATTTTGCCATCAACCAGAACATGCAGTGTGGTAACCGTTGCACCGACATCAGCAACAGCAACCGTTAAACCCTGACCATGATGCGGTAATTGTTCGGCAATCAGCGAAAAGGCGTTTTCCATCGTGTACGCCTCGACATCAACCAGTTTTGGTTTTAAACCGGCTTTTTCAATTACTTCGGTGCGGGCATCCACATTTTCGCGGCGCGATGCAGCCAACAAAACATCCAGGGCATCCGCATCCACGGCAGAAACGCCAAGCACTTCAAAGTCGAGACGGACTTCTTCAAGCGGATAAGGAATATAATTTTCGGCTTCGAGCATGACGTTTTCTTCAAGCTCGCGCTCAGATAATGAGGCAGGGAATGATACCGTTTTGGTGATGGCGGCATTCGCTGAAACGGCGACAGCTGCTTCGCGGGCTTTTGAACCTGCACGTTTAATTGCGCGCTTAATAGCACCGGCCACTTCATCACCGTTTTCAATACGGCCTTCAACAACTGCGTTCGCCGGTAATGGCTCAACCGCATAAGATTCAACCAGGAAGCGGTCGCCCTTTTTATGCAGCTCCAGTATTTTTACCACTGATGAGCTGATATCTATCCCTAGCAGTGGGGATTTTTTCCGTCCAAACATGACTCGCCTCAATACTGGTCGAACCCATTCAAAAGCACTAGTTACATGCATTAGTTAAAGTAGTTTATTAACTATTGTCAAGATGTCAATAAAAAATGTTCTTAACCTGCTACCAGCACGGTGCACTGGTTTTATCTTTCGCTTTATATATACTCTAGTAACACTTTTTTTGCGATCCCGAAATACCCCTATGCCGAGATTTTTTTTCCATCTGTTAAGCGTACTGTTTACATTATTTTTTGTTGGTGTAGTCAGTATCGCTGTCATTTACTTTTTATTAGCACCTAAATTACCTGATGCTGAGGAACTTAGGAAGGTACGGTTGCAGATTCCGATGCGTGTTTTCAGCGATGAAGGACTGATGATCGCTGAGTTTGGTGAAAAACGCCGTATCCCGGCTGAATATGAGTCGATTCCCCCGCAATTGATTGATGCATTTCTGGCCGCTGAAGATGACCGTTTTTTTGAACATCCAGGTGTTGATTATCAGGGCCTTATCCGCGCAGCTTATTCTTTGGCCGTCACCGGCGAAAAAACCCAGGGCGGCAGCACCATCACCATGCAGGTCGCCAGAAACTTCTTCCTCAGCCGTGAAAAAACCTACTTACGCAAACTCAATGAAATTATTCTGGCGCTGGAAATTGAGCAAACGTTGTCCAAAGAGGAAATTCTCGCGCTTTACCTCAATAAGATTTATCTCGGTAGCCGCGCCTATGGCGTGGGCGCCGCTGCTGAAGTCTACTACGGCAAAACGCTGGACCAGATGACACTGGCCGAAATGGCGATGATCGCAGGCCTGCCTAAAGCGCCATCGGCTTCTAATCCTATCGCCAACCCCGAGCGGGCTTTGCAACGACGAAATTATGTACTGAGCCGTATGCTGGATGTCGGCTTTATCGAAGAGCAGGAATACAAAACTGCTGTTGCTGAACCGGTAACTGCCCGCTACCACAGTCGGGATATTGAAGTTTATGCGCCTTATGTGGCTGAAATGGTGCGCACAAGCCTGTTTGAAGAATATGGTGAAAGTTTATATACCGACGGCATTAAGGTTTACACCACGATTAATTCTGTGCATCAGCACGCCGCCACCAAAGCATTACAAGACGCGCTGCTGGCCTATGATCGTCGCCATGGTTATCGTGGTGCTATCGACAAAATTGAATTTACCAATACACCCAATGCTGAAAAAGCCGAACAATTGCTGGATACATTCCAATCAGTCGCGATGTTGCGTGCTGCGCTCGTACTTGCAACAGATGATGCCGCAGCTGAGGCCAGTGTTTACATTCGCCGTATTGGTGAAATAACCCTGCCGTTTTCAGCTGTTTCCTGGGCACAGCCCAAGCTCAGCACCAATAGTCTGGGCAAAAAACCACAAAAGATCAGTGATGTACTGACCCGCGGCGATGTCATCTATTTACGTCAGGATGACGACCAAAACTGGCAATTGGCGCAGATCCCTGAAGTAGAAGGCGCGCTGGTAGCTTTATCGCCATTTGATGGGGCTATCACCGCGTTACAGGGTGGCTTTGACTTCTTCCATAATAAATTTAACCGGGCACTGCAATCGAAGCGTCAACCGGGCTCAGGATTTAAACCCATCATTTATTCCGCTGCCTTAGAAAAAGGCTATAACGCTGCCAGTATTATCAATGATGCGCCGGTGGTATTTGACGATGTCGGTTTGGAAAACGTCTGGCGTCCTGAAAATTACAGTGGTCAATTTTATGGTCCGACCCGTCTGCGTGAAGCGCTGACACATTCGCGCAATCTGGTTTCAATTCGTCTGATGCGCGATATCGGTATCAATTATGTGGTTGATTATGCGCAGCGTTTTGGCTTTCAGCCAGAGCAGTTGCCAAATAATTTATCACTGGCACTCGGTAGTGGCAGCGCTGCCCCCATTGATATGGCGACAGCTTATGCCGCTTTCGCCAATGGCGGCTATCGGGTTGAACCCTACGTTATCAAACGTATCGAAGACGCTGATGGCAATATCGTCAGGGCGGCAGAGCCTTACACTGTGTGTGAAACCTGTATTGCACCACTGGAAAATCCCGACAGCATTGATGCCGATACTGAGCAAGCCCTTGCTAGTCCCTGGATGGGATTCAAACCGGCAGAGCGCATTATTACGGCACAAAATGCCTATTTAATGAATAGCATGCTGCGAGATGTGGTGCGGTTTGGCACCGGCCGTCAGGCATTAAGTCTGGGCCGCAATGATTTGGCCGGTAAAACCGGGACCACCAATGATCAGGTTGATGCCTGGTTTAATGGTTTCAATCCGGAATTGGTTGCCATCAGTTGGGTGGGCTTTGATAACCCGCGTAACCTGGGTCGTTTTGAAACGGGTGGTCGGGCCGCGTTGCCGATGTGGATGGACTTCATGCGTGAAGCACTGCGCAATGTCCCGGAAAAGGATTTTATTCCACCGGTCGATATGGTGACCGTCAGAATTAATCCGGAGACCGGTCTGCTGGCCAGAACTGACAGCGAGGAAGGTATTTTTGAAACCTTTCGTGCTGACGAGGTACCAGAAGCTGGCCGATCACAATCCTACGGTGGCAACAGCTCCGGCGAAGATGATTCACTCATCGATCTATTTTGATTGAAGCAGGTTTGTTAACGAACCTGCTTAGCCAACTCACCAACCTGTAATTGACCATTCGGATAATCGTCATTCAGTAATTGCAGCTGCAGTAAAGGACTGTTGCTGATACGGGAATTTTGCGCCCATTTGGCATAACTATCTTCTGCAGTTACACGTACCACTTCAATCCGTTTTGCCTGTGCCAGTTGTCGCTCATCATCCCGTAAAGCATGCAAACTGGACGCCGTCGCTAAAAAGGCCTGATCAAACTGACCAAAATCACGGTTATCTTTAGCACCACCGATAAAAATAAACGCCTGATTGCGCAGGTATATGACCGCTATACGCAGTAATTTGCCTTCTTGTTCGGTAATGCCGGTATAACCTTCCAAACCATTGGTATTGAAGCTGCGGCCATCACGCAGATTGTTAACTTGCATCCGATCACGAATGAACTCGGCCGGTGTTTGTTTACGATTCAGATCACTGGCGCCCATTTCGATAAATGCCAGCCCCTGCGGTGCAACGGCTTGCAAGCTGCCAGGATTATTCTGGATATGCCAGTCTTCTGGAAATTGCAGCGCAAATTGCATTTCAGCGTGATAAAAATCGCGTCCAGAACGAATCCCCTGCTGCTCACTGTCCCCGAACACCATGCCATCAATGCGAGCCAGATAGGCTTCTACACCGATTTCACCACCGGTGGTCGATAAGTATTGATCGGCTGCTTTTACTACTTCCTGAAGACGGGTGTCATTATCCGGATGGCTTGCAAAAACACCGTGGTAGCCCTGAGATTCCTGACCTTTTCTTTTGGCCTCAGCTTCGGCGAACACGGATTGATCTTTGAGCACACCAATAACTTCTAACATTGCCTGCGGATCGTAACCACTTTTCGCCAGATATTCGGCGCCCAGTCGATCCGATTCCAATTCATGCTCACGCCCATAACCACTGAGCAGTGCGCCGCCAAGCATATTAAACACATTCTGGGCACCGGCATTACGCAGTCCCGGCAAAAACAGTGAACCCAGTGTGTAACCCAGACTGGCAGCCTGCGCAGCACTCTGCTGGCGAACACCATGCCGTGCGGTGACGTGACCGATCTCGTGACCCAGAACCGCTGCCAATTCAGCTTCTGAATTCAAATAAGCCATCAGGCCGCGGGTAATATATAAATAGCCACCCGGCAGTGCGAAAGCATTAACCACGGGCGAATCAAGAACGGTAAACCGGTAAACCAAATCTTTACGATGACTGACCGCAGCTACCCGCTCACCAACATTCTGCACATATGCTTGCAGCGCTTCGTCTTCGTAACGACCATATTCTTTAATAATTTGGGGATGATACTCGCGGCCCAGCGCCAATTCTTTATCTTCGCTGAACATCACAAAATCCTGCTCACCGGTAACCGGATTTTGTGCACAGGATATAAGCCCCAAAAACAACAAAGCCCCGGCCGGCCGGCAGAGGCTTTGTAATCCCCATGTTTTTGAAACTAAACGCCCAAAAAGATGATGGATGGTATTCATACGGGCATTGCCCCTTTGTTTATTTTCCGTATTTTTGACGGAATTTATCAACGCGACCAGCACTGTCCAGCATTTTTTGTTTGCCGGTATAAAACGGGTGACATTCTGAACAAACATCCAGTGTCAGATCACCAGCGCGGGTTGAACGGGTTTTGAAGCTGTTACCACAACTACAGGTAACATTGATTTCACTATACTCTGGATGGATATCCGCTTTCATATTTTTTCTCACACAATTAGGGTTTGCCAAAACACACTGCAGGCGTTTGCTGCTTTAGAACCGCGTTATATTACTGATCCATCCGTTAATCAGCAAGTTTAATTTGACTGAAACTGACAATAGATCGCTATATAATGCGCTCTGCTACCAACATCGCTCTATCGCGAAATCCCTGAGTTACATCACCGAGATTCGTCTCCTCGCGGTAAATGCGAACGGTTAAATCAGCAAACAAACTTAACAATTCATTATCCGCTAATAAAAAATCCGGGTTAGTGGGACCCCGTTCTGCGGTTTTATGCAGACACCAGGTTTGATAAAACAATAAACCGCCGGGTTTTAAAGCATTAATTAAAGCCGGTGCCAGCGATCTTTCGAGAAAGTAACTCACCACTATCACGTTGTATTGCTCAGCAGATGGCGGCGTTATCATTACATCACAAACTTCAGCATTGATTGCTAATCCCGACTGCTGTGCCGTTTGTTGTAACTGTTGAATGGCGACCGGTGAAAGATCCTGTGCGGTGACGTTCAAACCCGCCTGCGCCATGAATTGTGCATTTGCCCCTAAGCCACAGGCCAAATCGAGCGCCGTGCCGGTTGCCGGTAATAAATGCTGATTTTGCGTCAACACCTCTGCAGCAGCCGGTATCTCACGACCAGATTGTTGATATCGCCGATCCCATTTTGCCTGATTTTCTGTCATCAGCGACGCCAGAATGCAGGCGTCAGCACCACCAACAGTGTGAAAATTTCCAGACGGCCCAGCAACATCGCCACACACAAAATCCATTTTGACGTGTCATTAATACTACCAAAATTAGCCGATACCTCACCGAGGCCAGGGCCAAGATTGTTCAGACAAGCGGTGACCGCCGAAAAGGATGTCACGACATCCAACCCCGTCGACATTAATGCCAAATGCATCATGGTGAAACAAAACACGTATAGGGCAAAAAAGCCCCAAACCGCGCCAACGACTTTGGCCGGCAGCGCCTTACCATTGACCCGTATGGCGAACACACCGTTGGGGTGAATCAGCCGTAATACTTCCCGATAGCCCTGCTTAAACAACAGCATAACGCGAATAACTTTCATACCGCCGGCCGTAGAAAATGCGCAGCCGCCGATATAACTGGCAAACAACAGCAAAATAGGCAGAAAACCGGGCCAGTAGGCAAAATCTGCCGTTGCAAACCCTGTAGTCGTGCCAATTGATATCGTCTGGAAAATTGCTTGCCGCGCTGCCAGCGTTGTACCGTCAACCGTCGCTGTCAGCATCAAATATCCAAATGTTACCAACGACACCACAAACATAATGCTGATAAATACCCGTAGCTCAGAGTCGCGCCAATAATGCTTAATGCTACGATTACGCCAGGCCAGAAAATGCAACGAGAAGTTCAACGCCGAAATCAGCATAAAAATGACGGCAATCGTTTCGATTAAACCGCTGTTGAAATAGCCCATGCTGGCGTCATGTGTAGAAAACCCGCCAATAGCTACCGTCGAAAAACTGTGGCTGATGGCGTCAAACCAGCTCATACCGGCCCAATGATAGGCAACAGCGCAAGCAATGGTCAGGCTCATATAAATATACCAAAGCGCTTTGGCGGTTTCGGTGATTCGCGGCGTTAACTTGGCGTCTTTCATCGGGCCGGGCGTTTCTGCGCGGTATAACTGCATACCACCGACCCCTAACAGCGGCAAAATCGCGACCGCTAATACCACGATCCCCATACCACCCAGCCACTGCAAAAACTGTCGATAAAACAAAATGGATTTCGGTAAATCATCCAGTCCGGTCAGCACGGTGGAACCTGTGGTAGTCAAACCTGACATCGATTCAAATACCGCGTCAGTAAAACTCATTAAAGGATCAGTCGATAAGAAAAACGGCAACGATCCCGAAAAGCCCAGTGCCAGCCAGAACATCACCACGACAATAAATCCATCGCGGATTTTCAGCTCTTTACGGTGACGCCGCGCAGGCAGCCATAGCAAAGCACCAATAGATAGCAGCAGACCGAAAGCGGTAATAAAAGCGGTCGCCTCGCCATCCTGATAAAACCAGGACACTAAAACCGGCGGCAACATGGTGATACTGAACAATGTCAGTAAAATCCCCAAAATTCGCTGTACCGTTAAAAATTGCATGCGTTATCAGAAAACATCACGACGATAAGAAGACCGATAGTATGCCCAGCCCGCCAGCAATACTAAAAACAAAACCATCAAAGGCCATTGACCAAAACGCACATAAGGCGTGGCACCCTGTCTTGGCTGCACAGATTCGGTAATCACCGACTGCTGAAATTGTGGACTTTTTTCAACTATTTGGCCTTTATGATCGATAAACGCCGAAATGCCGTTGGTGGTAACCCGAAGTACTGGCCGGCCGCCTTCCAGTGCACGGCTACGCGAGATTTGCAAATGCTGGTGCGGCGCAAATGAATCGCCATACCAGGCATTGTTAGTGGCATTCACCAATAAGCTGGCTTCCGGTAAGGTTTGCCGCACCTCATTGGTAAAGGCATCTTCATAACAAATACTGATGCCGAGTGACTGACCGGCTGCTTCAATCAACGGCTGCTGTGCTTGCCCCGGCACAAAACCCGACATTGGCAGATCAAAAAAGGCAATCAAACCCCGTAGTGTCTCAAACGGCACGTAATCACCAAAAGGCACCAATTGTTTTTTATGATAAAACACCGGCGTCTCGGCAAGCTTTGCCATACTGTTGTAATAGCGCTCACCATCATCATCAAGCACCGGCAGGCCAATTAGTAGCTCACTGTTATTGGCAGCAGCCTGTTCGGCCAGAGGCAACAAAAAACCTTCCTCTATTTGGTGATAAAACGCCGTCGCGGCATTTTCGGGCCAGATAATCAGATCGCTATCCCAATGCTGGGCACTGAGGCTGGCATAGAGTTGCAGGGTTTCCCGCAGTTGATCCGGATCCCACTTAATGGCCTGATCGACATTGCCCTGAATCATGCTGACCTGCAATGGTTCGCCTTTTTCGAGAGTCCACTGCATATCATTTAACAGCGTTCCGGCTGGCCAGATTAACATCGCCGGCAATAACCACAGCCATTGTTTATGTTGCCAGGCTGTCAGTAATAAACCTGCAGTTAGCGCCACCAGCCAGGAAGCACCATAAACGCCCAATACCGGAATGACGCCGGCCAGCGGCCCGTCAATTTGGGCGGTGCCCACTTCGAGCCATGGAAAACCACTTAAAAACCAGCCTTTAAACCACTCAAATGCAACCCAGCCGGCCGGCAATAACAAAATATAATCTGCGCCTTTGAGTTGGTTGCTTTGCAAAGATTTCAGCAAATACCCCAGCAGTGCAGGCAGCAAAGCCAGAAATGCCACAAATCCGACCGTCAAACCACCGGCTAATGGCCAACTGGCCTGGCCAAACTCATGGATGGCCACATATACCCAGGAAACACCCACACCAAACATGCCAAGGCCAAACAACCAGCCACGGACAAAGGCTTGATTTGGTTTGACATCACCCCAGCTGGCAAATAATAAAATTAAGCTGACGACCGCCAGCGGATACCAGTAAAACGGAGCAAACGACAACGGCAGCAAAGCACCGCCCAGCAAAGCCAGCCAACTACCCGCCGGCCCGCGCCAGCCTTTGCGCCGATCGCTAAACATTATTCCGTTTCCGCTTCGCCTTCCGGCGCTTCCGGCAATATCACCATGCGCATCAAATGCACCCGACGATTGTCAGCCCGCAAGATCGTGAATTCAAAGTGACCGAGGGTGATTTGTTCACCGCGCCCCGGTAAATGACCGAACTGATTGACAACATGCCCGCCGACGGTATCAAAATCATCATCACTCCAGTCAACTTCAAAAAATTCGTTAAAATCTTCCACCGGTGTTAATGCTTTTATCGTGTAAGTGTTTTCATCACGTTGCAAAATGGGCGCATCATCGTCGATATCATGCTCATCTTCGATTTCACCGACAATTTGTTCCAGCACGTTTTCGATAGTTACTATACCAGCGACGCCGCCATATTCATCTACTACGATTGCCATATGATTACGCCGGGCGCGAAACTCACGCAACAACACGTTAAGCCGTTTGCTTTCGGGAATAAATACGGCCGGGCGCAGCAGCTCGCGTAAATCAAACTTAAATTCACCGGCACTAATCACTGCGGCCAGCAAATCCTTGGCCAGCAAAATACCAATCACATCATCACGATCATCATCAATGACCGGAAACCGTGAATGGGACGTTTCGGTGACCAGTTTCAGACTTTCTTCAGCAGGCGCATCGCGTGACACCATCACCACTTGTGAACGCGGGATCATAATATCGCGGGCTTGCATTTGTGAGACGCTGAGCGCACCTTCGACAATCGACAAGGCTTCGGCATCGAGAATATGACGCTCCGAAGCACTGCGGATTAATTCGATCAGTTGTTCCTGATCTTTGGGCTCTAAAAATAAATTACTCAGTCGCTTGACCCAGGACTGCGGGTTACTGGAGCGACTCGGTCGACCCTCGTTCATGGTGATAACCTCGGTTCGAGATAGGGATTTTCAATATCAAACTGACGCAAAATATTAATTTCATTCGCTTCCATTTGCGTAGCATCATCATCATTGATGTGATCGTAACCAAGCAAATGCAGACAGCCATGCACCGTTAAATGTGCCCAGTGCTGCCATTCTGTCTTGTTCTGCTCAGCTGCTTCACTCGCCACCACCGGCGCACAAATTACCAAATCGCCAAGCAATCTGGGCTGTAGCGGCACCGGTGATTCAAACGGAAAAGACAAAACATTGGTAGGTTTATCTTTACCGCGATAATCGCGATTTAACTGCTGACTTTCCTCAGAATCGACAATGCGGATACTTAACTCGCAATCTTCACCCACTTCCTGCAAAGCCGCTTCGGCCCAGGCCTGAAACTGCGCCAGATCCGGATGCTGTGTATCGACCGCCTGCTGCAGATCAATGAACACGTTCACTGTTTTCGCTCAGCCTTATCGTAAGCCAGAATAACTTGCTGCACCAGCGAATGCCTTACCACATCCTTTGCCTGGAAAAAGGTAAAGCCAATGCCGTCAACATCCTTGAGTACTTCAATGGCATGTCGCAAACCGCTGCGTTGGGCCGACGGCAAATCGATCTGGGTAATGTCGCCGGTAATCACTGCGGTTGAGTTATAACCGAGCCGGGTCAAAAACATCTTCATCTGCTCGATTGTCGTGTTTTGCGCTTCATCGAGAATAATAAACGCTTCATTAAGCGTCCGGCCACGCATGTATGCCAGCGGCGCGACTTCAATAACATTTCGCTCAATCAGCTTGGCGACTTTTTCAAAACCGAGCATTTCATAAAGCGCATCAAATAAAGGTCGAAGATAAGGGTCCACTTTTTGCGCCAAATCACCGGGCAAAAAGCCTAATCGCTCACCCGCTTCTACCGCTGGCCGGACCAGAACAATACGACGGGCAAAATCACGTTCTAATGCTTCGACAGCGCAGGCCACGGCTAAATAGGTTTTACCGGTACCGGCCGGACCGACACCAAAATTAATATCGTGGGTCATAATGCGGCGCAGATAGGCTTGCTGATTTTCGCCGCGCGCTTTAACGAGACCACGCTTGGTTTTGATGGTGACTTCTTTTTCAGCCTCAAAATCGCTGGTGTCCAGGCCTCCCACTTCGCGGATCGCCAAATGCACCTGCTCCGGGGCTAAAACTGTCTGCGCCGTTTCGGCATACAGACCATGAAGCACATCCTGAACATCGCCGAGCTTGTCGGGATGGCCGATGATTTGGAATTTAATGCCGCGGTTATTGATTTCTACACCAAAGCCGCGCTCCATCATCCGTAAATGCTCGTCCAGATGACCGCAAAGGTTGGCCAGACGGGGATTATCCGCAGGGCTGAGTTCAAAACTGATGCTATCGACTGACGCAGTGGTTTGGGTCACAAATGAGTTCCGTAAATGGCTTAAAGAATAACGCTATCAGCAAGCAGTTCTGCCCGCAAGGAGTTGCTGTGCGCTTCAGTGATACGCACATCGACAAATTTGCCAATCAAGGTGTCATCACCGGGGAAATTGGCGACCCGGTTATTTTCGGTGCGGCCAGCCAGCTCACCGTCGTAACGGTGCGCAGTACGCTCAACTAAAACCCGCTGAACCGTGCCGACCATGGCATGACTGATATCCATTTCCAACTCACGCAACCGGTCCTGCATCACTTGCAGTCGCTGTTTTTTGACATCGTCGCTGACATCATCATTAAACATCGCTGCCGGGGTGCCAGGACGAGCGCTGTAGATAAAGCTGAAGGAATGATCAAAACCAATCTGGTTAATCAAATCCATGGTGTCGTTAAAATCCTGCTCGGTCTCATTGGGAAAACCAATGATAAAGTCACTGGACATGCTCAAATTCGGGCGGATTTTTTTCAGCCGTTCAATTTTTTCAACGTATTGGGCAACGGTATGGCCGCGTTTCATCATCGCCAGGATACGGTTTGAACCGGACTGTACCGGCAGATGTAAATGATTCACCAGCTCCGGCACTTCAGCAAACGCCTGTATCAGCGAGTCTGAAAACTCCACCGGATGTGAGGTAGTAAAACGAATACGTTCAATGCCATCAATCGCCGCCACATAATGAATTAACAGCGCCAAATCGGCGGTTTCGTCATCTTCGATAATGCCCTGATAGGCATTAACATTCTGACCGAGCAAATTGACTTCCCGAACACCCTGCGCCGCCAGCTGGCGGATTTCGCGCAAAATACTGCCGACCGGCCGGCTGACTTCTTCACCGCGGGTATAGGGCACTACACAGAATGTACAGTACTTGCTGCAACCTTCCATGATCGACACAAACGCGGTCGGCCCATCAGCACGCGGCGCTGGCAGATGATCAAATTTCTCGATTTCCGGAAACGAAATATCGATTTCGGGCTTATTGGTTTTGCGGACTTCGTTCAGCATGTCCGGCAAACGGTGCAGCGTTTGTGGGCCAAACACCAAATCGACCCAGGGCGCACGTTTGCGGATCGCATCACCTTCCTGACTGGCCACGCAGCCACCGACACCAATGATTAAATGGGGCTTTTTATCTTTCCAGCGTTTCCAGCGACCAAGTTGGTGGAAAACTTTTTCCTGAGCTTTTTCGCGAATTGAGCAGGTATTGAGCAACAACACGTCGGCATCTTCGGCGATCTCGGTCGGTTCCAATTGATGTGACGCACCCAACACTTCGGCCATTTTGTTCGAGTCATACTCGTTCATCTGGCAGCCAAAGGTTCTGATAAAAAGTTTTCCGGCCATAAAATCTTTGATTTGCAAAGGGCCGTAAGGATACGCTTTTTAGGTTGATTAGTACAGACAAGTGATTGTTTTTTCAGGTGCAAAAACAAAATATTGCAGACAGCAGAAATTTTAATCTGGCAGTTGATAGCAGAGTTCAAATGTTGCCTGACAGACTGTCAGCACATGAATTAAATGGCCTTAATAAAGTGCGTGTCAATTATTTTTGATACAGGTTAATGCGCTGAACTCGATAGCTGTCATTAATAGAATGGCAAAGTGAGCGGATGTATTAGAGCGCAAAGCTTAATTCAGCTTGCCTTAAATCCGCATAAAAGTTCACTCAAACAAGCTCTAACAATTCAAAGGATAAAAATTATGCACGTTACCTCAGAAGCCGCCAAAAAAGCCATCGATGGCGCACTAAAAAAAGCAGAGCAAACTGATACCCGTATGTGTATTGCCGTCGTTGATTCCGGCGGTGCACTTAAAGCGTTCTATCGTATGGATGATGCCTGGGTAGGCAGTATTGATATTGCTATCAAAAAAGCCCGCACTGCCGTCTATTTCGGCATGCCCAGTGGCGAAATTGGTCAGCTGTCACAACCGGGCAAACCTTTGTATGGTATCGAACACTCCAATGATGGCATGATTACCTTTCCGGGCGGTGTACCGATTGTCGACGATGAAGGCTTTATGACTGGTGCCATCGGTGTCAGTGGTAGCTCAGTAGAAAATGATGATCAGGTTGCCCGGGCCGGCGTAGAAACCATTGGTGTATGTGACTTACCTGATCACCCTTGGAGAACTTAAATAATAACTAAGATTAAAAGGATATCAGCATGGGCAGCACAAAACTTTTAGGTATCGCTTTATTAGTCATCGGTGTCATTTTATTGTTTTTTGGCTATAACGCCTCGCAATCACTTGGCGAGCAAATGGCTGAAAGCTTTACCGGCAGATTCAGTGATGAAACCATGTGGTACATCATCGCTGGTGCGGCATCAGTTGTCGTCGGTGCGGTGCTGACATTACGTAAATAGCAGCCGCTGGAATGGTTTAACAAAAAAGCAGTTCGGCGAGCTGTTATGATGTGAAACCGAATCTGCTTTTTGCAGAAAAAGCCTCCTCTTTTGGGGGCTTTTTTTATCTCCAGAGACAATACCATGACTGAAAAAACGTTTATCAAAGGCAAAGACAGCGATCTGGAATCCAGCATCGCCACCATGCAAGCAAAATTAAAAGCCTTTGGTTTTGATATCGAAGAAGCCTCCTGGCTGAACCCGGTCAGCAATGTGTATTCCGTACATATCCGCGATAAAACCTGCCCGCTGATGTTTACCAATGGCAAAGGCAGCAGCGAAAAAGCCTGTCTGGCCAGCGCTCTGGGTGAATATTTTGAGCGCCTGAGCTGTAATTATTTCTTTGCTGATTTCTATCTCGGAGAGCATCACAGCAACAGTGAATTTGTGCATTATCCGGATGAACGCTGGTTTGCTATTGATGGTGATGCCATGCCGGAAGGTTTGATGGATGAATCGTTGTGGCAATATTTTGATCCGGAAAATGAACTGACACCGGATATGTTGTTTGACACCAACTCCGGTGATGGCGAGCGTGGTATTTGCGCCGTGCCTTACCAGCGTCTGCGTGATGGTGAAATGCAGTTTATCCCGGTTAATGTGATTGGCAATATCTATGTCAGCAATGGCATGTCAGCAGGCAATACCCAGAATGAAGCACGAGTACAAGGTTTATCTGAGGTATTTGAGCGCTATGTAAAAAACAAAATCATTGCCGAAGGAATCTGTCTGCCGGAAGTCCCCACCGATGTATTAAACCGTTATCCGAAAATCCAGCAAGCCCTGCAGGAACTGCGTGACCACGGTTATCACCTGCGGGTGGCCGATGCGTCATTGGGCGGTGAATTTCCGGTTATGTCGGTGACGCTGATTAATCCCAAAGATGGTTCTGTGTTTGCTTCATTTGGCGCGCATCCTAGTTTTGAGGTGGCGCTCGAACGCACTGTCACTGAATTACTGCAGGGCCGCGGTTTGGATCAATTGGATGTATTTCACCCACCTACCTTTGATCTGGACGAAGTCGCCTCCCCTGCCAATCTGGAAATGCACTTTATCGATTCCAGTGGCTATATTTCTTATGATTTTTTCCGCGAAACGCCTGATTATGATTTCTTTGACTGGGATCATGATGATGCGACCGCCGATGAATTCAAATTCCTGAGTGACAAAATTCACGGGCTGGGATTTGATATCTATATTGCCGATTATAAGCATCTGGATGTTTATGCCTGCCGGATTCTGGTGCCGGGTATGTCCGACATTTATCCCGTTGATGAACTGGTCTGGGAAAACAACAATGAAGGCGCGTTGTTTCGTGAGGATTTTCTGACCCTGAAAGATGGCGATGCTGATCAATGGCAGGATATTTTAGACCGGCTTGATGAAGGCGGTTACAACGATCAAACGCCGGTGGCACCATTTATCGGGCTGGCACCGGATCCCGGCACCTTATGGGCTGAGATTCGCCTGGGTGAGTTGAAAGCAATGCTCTATCTGGCCCTGGAAGATGAAGAAGCCATTGACTGGATTGACTGGTGTTTAGCACTGGATCAAGCCAGCGAACAAAACATCCTGCATTACCGTTGCGTGAAAGCGCTGCTGGAAATCAAATGGGATGATGAGCGCGATTATGCTGATTACACGCAAAGCCTCGCCCTGATGTATGGTCAGCAAAATGTCGATGATGGCCTGCAAATCGTCGAGGCCGAAAAAGTATTCCATAACTTACATTGCCCCGGCCTCAGCCTGGAAGGGTTTGCACGCCACAATGCTTTATTGGCAGGTTATGAAAAACTCCAGCAGGCCAAACGTACTTACTGGTCAAAATAAGCTGAATTAATCTGTGCCAGTCTCTTTTTGGCTGGCATTTTTCAGCTCAAACCCGCGGACAATCACATAGGCAATCAACGCAAAGACAAATACCACCAGATACAGCCAGGCAATGCTTTGCAGCGTTTCGATTAGGGTGCGGTAAATTTCAATGACCCAACGCTCAACGGTTAATTCGAGTACCTCGACCTTGTCGAAATGCGCCGTGATGTAACGTTCCAGATCATAAATACGCACCCCACCGGAAATCCCTACCACATAGGTCGCAAAGACAATATATTTTTGCCAGGCGTGACTTATCGGATCTTTGATAATCCGATGAAAAATCTCGGCGATTGGTTTTTTAAATACGCTAACGATGGCGAAGCAAACCAGCAGCGCCAATACAAAAGTCACAATAAGCAAGGTGAAAAACATATTACCTCCCCGGCCGGCATCAACCGGGTTTATGGGTTAAAGCCAATTTAATTAACGGTTTTGCTGCTTTCATACTCTGGATTTTTTAACTGCGGATCACCTGCCGGCAGACACTTAAAAGTCACGTCATAAAAATAACGTACTTTATGACGCTTACGCAGTTTGGTCACCAGTACCTTCTGTCCCAAATCAGCACAATGTGCTTGCGCCTGACCCAGCGCCAGGCCTTTGGCTTCAGAATCATTGAGTCCATCACTGCTGACCGAATACGTATCACCGCCAATATTGTTGACGCCAGAGGTTTTCAAACCACATCCCAACAACATTAAAGACATCATCGCTAACAGCCATAATAATTTTTGCATCATCAACTCCTGAAAGATTGGTTGATTGTAAGCTTAGTTTAGGAATCCCACATGACATCTTCATTCTGCTCTATGGAAGCTCTCAGCAAGCTAATCAATGGCAGCGCCCGCTGCGCCAAACCCGGTTTAAATTCCGCATCAGGATCGGCTTGTTGCTCGGCGGCTTTACTGTCGGCAACCGCTTTTTCCAACTTCGCCAATGCTGCCGGCAAATCATCAGGATTAAAAGCACTGGGCACGGTGCCGCTATGGCCCATGATTTTTAGCATTTGCTGGGCAACATCACCAAACATCGTGATATCGGCATGCGCCGGCGAACTGAAGGTAACTAACATGATTATTCTCCTGATGGACAATATTCCATAGTAAACGCCTTGGGCAAATTAATTGTTTAATCTTTTAAACAAGCCTGGCAAAACACTGCAGATAAGCGCATAAGTGTGCAAACGTACTGAGCTGTCACTGCTAATACCCTATTGTGACGATTAAGGTCTTTCTTGAGATCTATAAGCACTTTGCCAAAGGTTTTTTGGCTTAGACCAGCGGTTATTTGTAGCTTTTTTTGCCGTGAACCGCTCATCTTCAGGGATATTGCCATGAATAATATTGTTTACATCGTCGGTGCTATCGTCATCGTTCTGTTCATCCTGTCATTCCTCGGGCTGCGCTAGATGCTCGTGTTTTTCACTGAAAATTTAACAAAGACAATGAGTGTTTCGCCGCATTAATCGCAGATCACATCATGGTCTTATCTGCGCTTTTAGCCGACGCGGTAGCACTTGTGTTTCATAAGCAGCGAAGCTAAATTAACTTAATCGTTAATCGCAGGGAGCGAATCGTGGCTATTAAGGACTGGCCGGCCAATGAGCGGCCGCGCGAAAAACTTTTGCAATCCGGTGCGGCAGCATTATCGGATGCTGAATTGCTGGCAATTTTTCTGCGCACCGGCGTCAGCGGCTTATCTGCTGTTGATCTGGCGCGCAAACTGCTGGCGGATTTTGGCAGCCTTCGCGCGTTATTAGAGGCTGATTTAAAGACATTTTGTCAGCAACATGGCCTTGGCAGCGCTAAATTTGTGCAGCTGCAGGCGGTGCTGGAAATGAGCCGCCGGCATTTGGAGTCGACTTTAAATCGCGGTAATGCTTTTACCGATGCTGCTACAACGCGCAGTTATCTGCAGCGCCAGCTACGGCATTTTGATCATGAAGTATTTGCCTGTCTGTTTCTCGATACCCGGCACCGCTTAATCAGTTTCGAGCCATTGTTTCGCGGCACTATTGATGGTGCCAGCGTTTATCCGCGCGAAGTGGTTAAACAGGCGTTAAAGCATAATGCCGCCGCTGTCATTTTTGCCCACAATCATCCATCCGGTATTGCCGAGCCCAGTCAGGCTGATATTCAAATCACCAAACGGCTCCGGGCGGCGCTGGAGCTGGTCGATATCCGGGTGCTCGACCACATTATTGTCGGCGATGCCCACACCTGCTCATTGGCCCAGCAAGGCGAACTGTAGTCGTGTATTGACTGGCATCAATAGTTTAGGCTGGTTCGGCAATTATCAGCAAAGCTTACTGCTTGCCGATAACTTTCTCTGCAGCTTTTACCGATGTGTGGCGAATATCTTCACCTTCAACCATAAAAATTACATACTCAGCGACGTTACAGGCATGATCCCCAACTCGTTCAAGCGCTCTGAGTACCCACATCATCGACATACAACGGGAAATATTACGTGTGTCTTCCATCATAAAGGTTAACAGCGAGCGGGTAGCCGCCTTGTATTCATCATCAACTAATTTATCTTCTTTCATAACCTGCAGTGCCTGCTCGGAATCAAGCCTGCTGAAAGCATCAAGGGCATCATGCAACATTGCCAGTACATGACTGGAAATATGGCGCACTTCCACATAACCACGCGGCGCATGACCTTCTTCGGATAATGCCAGAGCAAGTTTGGCAATCTTCTTAGCTTCATCACCGACCCGCTCCAGATCAGCCACCATTTTGATCACCGAAATCAACAGTCGGAGATCCATAGCAGCAGGTTGCCGTCGGGCAATGATCCGGGTGGCTTCCTCATCCAGTTCCAGTTCCAGTTTGTCGACAATTTTGTCTTTACTCCGCACCTCATCAGCCAGATGAGTATCACCCTCCATCAATGCATTAACCGCATTGTTGAGCTGCTCCACTACCATGAAACCCATTTTCAGGAAATCGGCATTGAGGCTTGCAAGTTCATCGTTATAACTGTTTGAGATGTGATCTCCGTAGAGACCGTCCTCACCTTTTTTCATAATAATCCTCTCTTCTTGTTGCTCGGCACAACACAATGCAGATTAGCCAAATCGTCCGGTAATATATGACTCGGTCAGTTTGTGCTCTGGTGAGGTAAATACGATGTTGGTTTCATTGACCTCAACCAGATGCCCCAAGTGGAAATAGGCTGTCCGGTTGGAGACCCTTGCAGCTTGCTGCATTGAGTGAGTCACAATAATGATGGTGTAGCTTTCTGACATTTCGGAAATCAGTTCCTCAATCCGCGCAGTGGCAATAGGATCCAACGCTGAACAGGGCTCATCCATCAGGATGACTTCCGGACTCACGGCAATGGCACGGGCAATACACAGTCGCTGCTGCTGACCACCCGACATACCTGTTGCGACTGAATCCAGGCGATCCTTAACTTCCTCCCACAGACCCGCTTTACGCAGGCTGTTTTCGACAATATCGTCAAGATCAGATTTGCGGTTTGCCAGACCATGAATCCGCGGACCATAAGCTACATTGTCATAAATCGATTTAGGGAAAGGATTAGGTTTTTGAAACACCATGCCCACCCGGGCACGAAGCTCAACCACATCTTTTTTGGAGTGATAAATATCTTCATCATCAAGCAGCAGTTCACCGGTAACCCGGCAGATATCAATACTGTCATTCATACGGTTCAGGCAACGCAGGAAAGTGGATTTGCCACAGCCGGACGGGCCGATAAATGAAATGACCTCATTACGGCCGATATCAATGCTGATGTTCTTAATGGCGCGCGCTTCCCCGTAAAACACTTCCACATTCCGGAGCTTGAATTTCGGGTTATCGAGATAAGGCTTGCCAACCGTTTTGCCTTCCTCGACCGGGATCGACTCCTGATTAGTTTCCTTTACCGTATCTTTGGCAGGAATCATCGTTTCATCCTGTTGATTGATTGCGCGAGTGATTTTTTCGTTTACGTTCATGCTTTTCTCCTTTACCACCGGCGCTCAAGACGCTTACGCAGCCAAATAGCCAATGCATTCATACTGATCATAAATGTGAGCAGCACCATAATGCCGGCCGAAGCCAGCTCGACAAAGCCCTGCTCTGAGCTGCTTGCCCATAAATAAATCTGTACCGGCAGTACCGTGGCTGAATCGAAAAAGCCGTTCGGTACATCGACGATAAACGCCACCATCCCGATCAACAGTAATGGCGCAGTCTCACCGAGTGCCTGTGCCATACCGATAATCGAACCAGTCAGCATGCCCGGCATTGCCAGTGGCACGACATGATGCAGTACCACCTGCATCTTGGACGCGCCGACACCCTCGGCAGCTTCGCGAATAGAGGGTGGAACGCTCTTGATTGCCGCACGGCTGGAAATAATAATGGTCGGCAATGTCATCAGCGCCAACACCAGACCACCGACGACCGGCACCGAACGTGGCATACCAAATAAACCGATAAATACCGCCAGGCCCAGCAAACCGAAAATAATCGAAGGCACAGCTGCCAGATTATTGATATTTACCTCAATAAAGTCAGTGATTTTGTTCTTCGGCGCAAACTCTTCCAGATAAACTGCAGCCGCAATACCAGCTGGAAACGAAATCGCCAGCGTCACCAGCATAGTCAGCAACGAGCCGACAATCGCACCGAGAATACCGGCATTGGCAGGTTCCCTGGAATCGCCGCGCTCGAACAGAACGTCGTTAAAGGCGGTATCGATTACACCTTTTTCCAACAATGCATCGACCCAATCTTGTTGCTGTTCCGTGAGGCGGATACTGTAGTCCGGGTTATCTGCATGCTTAACGTAAACCGACACTTGATCATGGGCCAGAAACTCAATGGTCCGGGTACTACCCAGCAATTCCGGTTGTTCTCTGAGCAGATCGCTAATTCTATTGGCCGCGTAGTTACCTACCAGGCGTAATAATTCACGCTTTTCAGCCGAACTATCCACTTCCGGAAAATGCGTCTGCAAAGCAGCAATAATCGGCGCATTAAAATCCGCCATGGCGCGTTGGTCCGCATCAGTGGGGTCATCCAGATACATCAGTTCGCCATCCAGCTCCACATCCAGAGTGATGGTGGTTTTAATAAAGCCGGTATGGCCTTTGCTGATGATGTCAGCAAACAGGACAAACAATGACGCGAGGGCAATAAAAATCGCCAACATGCCATAGAACCGGAAACGACGTTCCTTTCGGTAACGGCGCTTCAGCGAATTATGGACAATTTCCGCCTGAGAACGTTGGTTAGTCATACTGTTCCCTATATTTTTGTACAATTTTAAGTGCAATCACGTTAAGCAGCAGCGTGACGATAAACAGCAACATGCCAAGAGCAAAAGCCGACAACGTCTTGGCACTGTCAAATTCCTGATCCCCGACCAGCAGCGTTGCTATCTGAACGGTCACAGTGGTCACCGACTCCAGTGGATTGGCGGTCAGATTGGCAGCCAGTCCCGCAGCCATTACCACAATCATGGTTTCACCAATCGCACGGGAGGCGGCCAGCAAAATACCCCCCATAATGCCGGGCAGCGCCGCCGGGAAAAGCACTTTTTTCATAGTTTCCGATTGTGTCGCTCCGAGAGCCAGGGAACCGTCGCGCATATTCTGGGGAACGGCATTAATGACATCATCTGATAGCGACGATACAAACGGCACAATCATAATGCCCATCACCAGACCCGCGGCGAGTGCACTTTGTGACGAAGCGTCCATACCCACCACCGCAGCAGCATCACGGATAAATGGTCCTACTGTCAGTGCCGCAAAAAAGCCGTAAACCACGGTGGGAATACCCGCCAGCATTTCCAGTACCGGCTTAATTATTGCGCGCGCCCGTTTGCTGGCATATTCGGAAAGGTAAATGGCCGACATCAGGCCAACCGGCACCGACACCAGCAAGGCAATTGCCGAAATCAGCAAGGTACCGGTAAACAGCGGAATAACACCAAAAGCGCCATCAGCACCGACCTGATCAGCACGCAGCGCCATCTGGGGACTCCAGTTGGTACCAAACAGAAACTCGGTAATCGGCACTTTGCCAAAAAACCGGATCGTTTCCAGCACCAGCGAAAACACAATACCGATGGTCGTCAATACGGCCAGAGCCGCACAGGCAAAAAAGATACGTTGTAACGTCTTCTCTACATTTACCCGGGCGTTAATATGCGGCGCAACCCGTGTCCAGGCAAACGTACCCCCCAACACAGCAATCAGTAAAACCAGAATGGTTTTGAAGTTTTCACTCTGATCCTCCAGTCTCTCCAGCAATGATGCCGCACCGGCAATGTGCTCAGGTACCATCTCAGGATTGAGTTTACCGGCGGCAACGTTACTGATTTGTGAAAGAATCAGGCTGGCCTGTCCCGCAGATTCGGGCCAGACATCCTGTGGCAAAGAGGCAATGACAATGCCCTGAATAACCTTGCTTTCAAAACCGACCCAGGCTGCCAGCACAATCAGTGCCGGTATCGCGCACCACAGCGCCGCGCGAGCCGCATAATAAAAAGGAAGTGCTTTAAGGTTCCGGATACCGCCGAGTGGCGCAGCCACCGTCTGTGACCGCATATAAGCTAGGCCATAGGCAACCACCGCGAAGACCAGAATTAGGGGCAACAGGTTAGCCGTCTGCATAAACAGTCTCTGTATTAATGTTTTATAGTTAGCTTTGTGACTATTTTGCCCGATTACTGAACAAAAATAGGCCTATCAATATAACAAATGAACGCGGGCCAGATGGCCCGCGTTCATTTTTTTTCATCTGACGCTTTCTGACAGGATTTTACAATTCATTGCCTGTCATTGACTCCAGTGCTTTAACTTTCTTGGCCATTGCCATACGGTTATCACGTGTCATTGGAATCAGGCCAACGTCTACCAGATAGCCGTTATCACCCCAGGCGCTTTCGCTGGTGAACTCAGCAACGTATTCTTCAATACCCGGTACGACACCAACGTGTGCTTTCTTGACATAGAACCACAGTGAACGGGCAACTGGGTACTCTTCAGAAGAAATACTCTCTGGAGTTGGCTCAACACCACTAATTGTAGATGCCTGAATTTGACCGGTATTTTCCATCAGGAAGCTATAACCGAAGATACCCAGCGTTTGCGGCTCTTTGGCCAGACGCTGAACGATCAGGTTGTCATTTTCACCGGCTTCGATGAAAGGACCATCTTCACGCATCGCATGACAAACAGCTTTCATGTCGTTCTTTTCCATGTTTTTGATGAAATCATATTCTTTGCAACCACCTTGCATCGCAATTTCAACAAACGCATCACGGGTACCTGAAGTAGGGGGTGGGCCCATTACGCTGATTTCCATATCCGGCAGGCTGGAGTCAATATCGCTCCATTTTTTGTACGGGTTGGCAACCAGTTCTTCACCACCTTCTGGGTTTGGTACTTCTTTGGCCAACGCCAGGAAAACTTGTTTCAGAGTCAGATCCATTTTTTCAGCATCTTTAGAGTTGGCGATAACGATACCGTCAGCTCCGATGCGGACTTCAGTGATTTCTTTAACGCCATTGGCCTGGCAGTTATCAAATTCACTTTTTTTCATACGACGTGAAGCGTTGGTGATGTCAGGATGTTGTGTACCGACACCTTCACAGAACAATTTCAAACCACCGCCAGAACCGGTTGATTCCAGTTTTGGTGTTGGGAAGTCAGTGTTACGACCAAAACGTTCAGCGACAACGGTCGCGAACGGATAAACAGTGGAAGAGCCGACGATGTTAATCGTGTCGCGGGCCATTGCCGGTGCAGAAATAGCTACAAGGCTACCTGCAAGGGCAATTGATGTGAGGGCTGTTTTCAGTTTAATCACCTTGGTACTCCTTCATTCGCATAAGTTGTATTAACTATGATGTATAGCGCTGAGAGTCTTGGAAAATTAGCCGAGGGCGGTCAAATTCTGACTTTCAGACGAACCGGCGCGGGTGAGCCGATGTGTGGAGAGTAAAGGTTGAGTGTGACAACTTTGTGACATTTAATGAAATATCACAGCCTCAATACAAAATACTGAAATATTTAGTGCAACTTTAAAAAATCTTCATGATTTAATCCGCATCAAACGGTTTATCGTGAAAATGCTTTTCACCCGAAAACATCGCCGAAGTCAGGCCACTGCGTTCCCGGTTTTCGGCTCGCACTACAGCGGCGATATGAATCACCACTGACAAGGCCAACAGGTAAAACAGCCAGGTATGCAAAGCGCGAAACGGTTTGCGAAATTCGCGCATTTCTTTGTATGCAACAGGATCGATATTGGTTTTATCGTAGGGTTTGATTTGATCAAGTGCTGATTTATCGGCAGCCACCCACTGTTTCATCTGATGGCCAAATGGGGCGGCGTAAATATCGGTACTGCTCAGTACCAGCCCGGTGGCTCCCTGGGCCGCCATTAAAACCAGCATAACCATGACGCTCCAGCGGGCCAATGGATTATGGCCGAGGAATTTGACCTGTCGGCCGATTTTGCGGCCCTGTAAATAAGCATTCATCTGCGCTTTATAGACTTTGCCGAATGGCAAAATCGCGCCCCAGCGTGCAAACCGGTTACCGACAAAGGCCCAGACAAA
>CAYYRO010000003.1:43514-50899 GCA_964474075.1 uncultured Methylophaga sp. | reverse complement strand
CAGACAAATGGCGGCGTTTGTTACAACTGGCTGGATTTTTGTTACTGCTGCTGTGTTTCTGGCAATTCAGTAATCACAATCAATATCAGGCCGGTTGGGTGATTGGCGTCGCCATAACGATGCTGGTCGCCAGCGGCTGGTCGTTAAGTTTCAGTCTTTGGCCGCGACTGACCAGCATCATCAGTATGCTGGCAGCTTTAGTCGGTTTGTTATTGCTGTAGTGTTGTGAGTTCCTGGCGCGCCAGTTTAATCGCTTTTTTGACTTGTGCGGGTGCCGTGCCGCCCAAATGATTGCGCGCGGCAACGGAGCCTTCCAAGGTTAAATAGTTAAAGACATCGTCGCCGATCTGGTCGCTAAATTGTTGTAGTTCAGCGAGATTCAGTTGCGATAAGTCTTTTTCGTGTTTGATAGCATAAGCAACTGATAAGCCGACGACTTCATGGGCATCACGAAATGCCACGCCTTTGCGTACTAAATAATCAGCCAGATCGGTAGCGGTGGCATAACCTTTTAATGCCGCCTGACGCATATTGGCTTTCTTAACGGTGATTGCAGCCATCATATCGGCATACACCCTCAGCGAGCCAAGCAGCGTGTCAATGGTGTCAAACAACGGTTCTTTGTCTTCCTGATTGTCTTTGTTATAAGCCAGCGGCTGGTTTTTCATCAGCGTCAGCAGATTAAACATATTGCCGTAAACCCGGCTGGTTTTACCGCGAATAAGCTCCGGCACATCGGGATTTTTCTTTTGCGGCATGATTGATGAGCCGGTGCAGAAGGCATCCCCCAGATCAACAAAATCAAACTGCGCTGATGACCAGATAATCAGTTCTTCAGAAAAACGCGATAAATGCATCATCAACAAAGACGCAAAGCTGTTGAACTCGATGGCAAAATCACGATCACTGACGGCATCCAGCGAGTTACGGCAAATGCGCTCAAAGCCCAACAGTTCAGCGGTATATTCACGGTCGATCGGAAACGTCGTGCCGGCCAATGCGGCAGCACCTAAAGGCAGGCTGTTAACCCGTTTGGCGCAATCATCAAGGCGTTCTAAATCACGACGCAGCATTTCGTACCAGGCCAGCATATGATGACCAAAAGTGACCGGCTGAGCGGTTTGCAAATGGGTAAAGCCGGGCAAAATAGTGTCAGCTTCGCGTTCGGCCACATCGATTAGTGCTGTTTGCAGGCGCAATAATTCGCTGCGGATCGGCTTAATCATATCGCGCAAATACAGCCGGACATCGGTCGCTACCTGATCATTACGTGAGCGGCCGGTATGCAATTTTTTGCCGGTTTCACCAATCAGCGCGATCAATCGCGCTTCGATATTCATATGCACATCTTCCTGAGCAATCGACCACTGAAACTCGTCGTTATCAATTTCCTGCTCGATTTGCTTTAAGCCGTTAATAATCTGGTCGCGCTCACTATCCGTCAGCACATCGACTTTTGCCAGCATCGTTGCATGGGCGATTGATCCCTGAATATCCTGTCGGTACATACGCCGGTCAAAGGTGACCGAAGCGGTAAACTCTTCGACAAATTTATTGGTCGGCTGGGTCAGACGGGCGGAGGACAATTTTTTATCGGATGTGGACATATATTGCGGCCTGTTAAGTCGGGCAAAGTAGCGCGCATTATAACGCGGCTGTCGTGGCACAGCAGCCGTAAATGCTAGAATGGCTTTTTAACTGTACGCAAGACAGGAATCTGGTTTTATGAAAGACGCCACCGTGCGTATTGCTACTCGTCGCAGCCCGCTTGCCTTGTGGCAGGCTGAATTTGTCCGTGATGAGCTGTTAAAGCTGCACCCGCACCTGAATATTGAACTGGTCAAAATCAAAACTAAAGGCGACATCATTCTCGATACGCCGTTGGCTAAAGTTGGTGGTAAGGGACTGTTCGTTAAAGAGCTGGAAGTCGCTATGCTCAACGACGAAGCTGATATTGCCGTGCATTCGATGAAAGATGTGCCGGTGGATTTTCCGGATGGATTGCATTTGCCGGTCATTTGCGAGCGTCATGATCCTTTTGATGCTTTTGTCTCTAACGATTACGACAATGTTGATGATTTGCCACAGGGTGCCCGAGTTGGTACATCAAGTTTACGTCGTGAATGTCAGCTGCGGCATTACCGGCCGGATCTGCAAATTCTGCCGTTGCGTGGCAATGTGAATACCCGCTTAGCCAAACTGGATAACGGCGATTTTGAGGCCATTATCCTGGCCAAAGCCGGTCTGGAACGACTGCAATTTGATGCCCGCATTCGCAGTGCACTCAGTGCTGAGCAAAGTCTGCCGGCCATCGGCCAGGGCGCTTTGGGCATTGAAACGCGTGTCGAAGATACTGAGCTTAATGCTTTGATCGCGCCGCTGAATTGCGATCACACCAGTATTACCGTTAAAGCCGAACGGGCGCTTAACCGGCGTTTACAAGGTGGCTGTCAGGTACCAATTGGTGGTTATGCAATTTTGGAGAACGATAAAATCTGGCTGCGCGGTTTAGTGGGCAGACCGGATGGTACTGAGATGCTGTTTGATGAGGTACATGGCACCGCTGCACAAGCTGAACAACTGGGTTTAACACTTGCCGAAACCTTGCTGAGCCGGGGCGCTGATAAAATTCTTGCTGATGTTTATGGCCGATAAAGAAGCATTAAAAGGTCTGCGGGTATTGGTGACCCGGCCGGCGGCACAGGCTGATAAGCTGGTGTCATTGCTTGAGCAACAAGGTGCTGCACCGGTATTGTTTCCTCTGATTGAAATTAAAGCCATTGATGCCAGTAGTTGGCCGATTATTGACTGGCGCAAAATTGACTGGTTGATTTTTGTCAGCCGTAATGCCGTGCAACATTTTTGTGCCGGTTTAGCCAAAAAACTGCCAGCACGTTTGCCATGTGTGGCCGTTGGTAACGGTACCGCTCAGGCAATGCGTGACCAGGGTTTAACGGTCAGTCTTAAGCCGGAAATTTCTAATGGAAGTGAAGGCTTACTGACCTTGCCTGAAATGCAGCAGCTTAACGATCAAAAAATAGTCATTGTTCGTGGTCAGGGTGGCCGGGAGTTGCTGGCCGATACGTTGCAAGCCAGAGGTGCTAGTATTCGGTATATTGAAGTTTATAGACGGCAATTACCTAAAGTCAGCATTGCACAGAAAAACGCCGCTTTAGAGACAGATATTTTGTTGGCGACCAGTGTGCAAAGCGTGGCAAATTTACTGCGTATCTTTGCCGGGACAAAAGAACAAATGAGTGCCAAACCACTCATAGTGCTCAGTGAGCGCATTAAACAGTATGCCTTGGCGCAAGGATTCAGTGACATCGTTGTCACTGACAATGCCAGTGATGAGGCAATTATGCAGCGATTGACTGAAATAGGAGCCGAGCATGGACAACAACAGCCCATCCTCTGAGCAAAACCCAAAAACCAAACCAGCTAAAGCCAAACCCAATTGGCCGCAACTCAGACGCAATGCCATATGGCTTATACTGATTTTATTAGTTTTGATCCCGGCCGCCTTAGCGTTGTGGTGGAGTTATCAGCAGCAACAAAATCTGGACGTGCTCAACCAGCAGTCGGCCACGCTGGCGACGTTGGAAAGTGATATTGCCTTGCTGAATAGAGCCCGGCAACGCAATGAACAAAGTCTGCAAAACCTCAGTGAAGCGCAACAACTGCAAGCGCAAGCCATTGTTGATTTACAAAAGCAACAGCCATTAACAGATAAAGAAATCCGTTTGCGCTGGACGTTGAAAGAAGTTGATTATTTACTACAGTTGGCTAATCAGCGAGCCACATTGGCTAATGATGCGGCGGGTGCGCGACAGGCGCTGCAACTGGCAGATGAAAAAATACGTGATTTAAATGATTACCGCCTTCAGGATTTGCGACAGCAAATTGCTGATGAACAATTAGCACTGGATGCCGTGGTAACGACTGATATCGCTGGCATTGCTGCCGATTTACAAAGTGCTATCGACGCGGTTGACACACTTCGCGTTGTCAAAGGGCCCAAGCATTACACCGCTGATCCTACGGGCGATGCCCGCGTAGATTTAAGTACCCGTGCCGGTTGGCAAAATGCGCTGAGTGATATTTGGCAGCAAATTCGCTCGCTGGTTGTGATTCGTCAGCAGGAAGATGCCACCCAAGCGGTATTGATCCCTGAACAGCGTTATTTTCTGTATCAAAATCTGCGCTTGAAACTGGAGACAGCCCGGTTTGCGTTACTGTCTGGCGAACAAAGTATTTACGACAGTAGTTTGCAGACCAGTATTGACTGGCTAAACCGTTATTTTGTTGGTGAGCAGCGTGATGCCATGCTGGCCTCGCTCAAAGCCTTAAAATCTGAACAAATTGAAGTAGCGTTGCCGGATATCAGCGGCTCGCTGCGTTGGTTGCAGGATTTTGAACCATGAAACTGTTACTGATACTGGTTATTGCGCTGGCGCTGGGTGGTCTGCTGATTTGGCTGGCCGACTTTCAGCCGGGTTTTGTGTTGCTGCAATATGGTGATTGGAGTTTGGAAACCTCACTGATTGTTTTTGTGGCAATGTTTCTATTGCTGTTGTTGGCCGGATATTTTGTGTTGCGCAGTTCGATGCTGCTCAAACAATCACCGGCGCGTCTGGCAAATTGGCAACAACAATTACGCCATAAACGCGCCAGTCAGGCGTTGACCAAAGGGCTGATTACCCTTGAAGAAGGCCGTTGGGCAGAAGCCGAACGTTTATTGGTGCGTCACGCCGGCAATAGTGAAACGCCTTTATTGCATTATCTGGCCGCCGCCCGTGCTGCGCAAAAACAATCAGCACCCGCGCGCCGCGATAATTACCTGAAGCTGGCGCATGAAACCACAGAAGGTGCAGATATTGCTATTGGTGTTGTACAGGCAGAATTGCAGCTTTCTGCCGGTCAGAAAGAGCAGGCGCTGGCGACACTGCAACATTTACGGCAAGTAGCGCCAAAACATCCTTATGTTTTACATTTGCTGCAACAACTGTATCAGGACACCGATCAGTGGCAGGCAGTGCAGTCGGTTTTACCGGATTTACGTAAGCGCCATGTGATGGATAACAATGCGATTAATGAGCTCGGTGCCGAAGCAGTCGTCGGCCAGTTACACCATGCACTGGTGCGTGAAGATTGGCAGCGTATGGCACAAATCTGGGAACAAACGCCAGCTAAAGTTCGCAATAGCGAAGCGATGTTGATTCCTTATACAAAAGGCCTTATCGCGCAAGGCGAACATGCTCAGGCAGTGTCACTGATTGAGCAGTTTTTGCGGAAAAGCTGGAGTGATCAGCTGATTTATCAATATGGTTTGATTCCCGGTGTCAGCTTGCTGAAACGGCTGAGTTTTGCCGAGAAATGGCTGAAACAGCACGAAGAGAATCCCTGGTTATTATTGTCTCTGGGCCGTTTGGCTGCTGCCAGTAAATTGTGGGCCAAAGCGGAAGCTTATTTACGGACCAGTATTGAGCATGGCCCGCGGGGAGAAACCTTTTTGGTGCTGGCGGAAGTCCTGATGGCGCAGGATAAGCGCGATGCGGCGGCCAGCATTTATCGCCAGGGACTGGAATGGCAGCTGAAAGCAGGTCATTAATCCTGATATCTGGAAACCATTGAGTGCAGGAAGTCGACTCTCAATACCTGATTGATATTCTGATGCTACTACTGGCAACAGTGGTCATCATCCCGATTTTCCATAAAATTCGTCTGGGTGCCATTCTCGGTTATCTGGCCGCAGGTATTGTGCTGGGTCCCTGGGGACTGGGTGTTATTACCGAAGTGGAAGATGTCCGGCACCTAGCCGAATTTGGCGTTATTTTCCTGCTGTTTATCCTGGGTATTGAACTGCGTCCCGACAAGCTCTGGGAAATGCGCAAGCTGGTGTTTGGCCTTGGCCTCGGGCAGTTATTGATCACGGCCGGCGTCATTTATGCGATCGCGCTCAGTTTTGATTTGTCGCAAAAAACCGCCGTCATTATTGGCTTTGGTCTGGCTTTGTCATCAACGGCTTTTTGTCTGCAACTGCTGTCGGAAAAAGGCGGTATTTCGACGTTAATGGGCCGAATGTCAGTGTCGGTGCTGCTGTTGCAGGATATCGCTGTGGTGCCGCTGCTGGCATTGGTCTCGTATTTTGCAGGCAGTGGTGGCGCTGAGGTTACCGAGCCCGGGATGCAGATGCTGTATCCGGTTTTGATGATTATTGCCTTGCTGCTGGCGGGCCGTTATCTACTGAACCCGGTGTTGGGCCGTATTGTTGCCAGCGGTGATCCGGAAGTATTTATGGCTGTCGCGGTATTGCTGGTACTGGGCGTTGCGTGGCTGATGCAATGGGTCGGTTTATCGATGGCAATGGGCGCATTTTTAGCCGGCATCATGCTTGCGGAATCACATTACCGACATCAGATAGAGGCCGATATTCTGCCGTTTCGCGGGATCTTGCTCGGCTTATTTTTTATGACAGTGGGCATGGAAATAAACTTTGGCCTGCTGTGGGAAAAATTCGCATTAATTATTGGCCTGACGGTCGGCTTGATGTTGCTCAAAGGAGTGATTGTTTACGGATTGGCGCGTCTTGCGGGTGCCAAAAATGATGTATCGCTGCAAACAGCCACGTTGTTATCGCAAAGCGGTGAGTTTGGTTTTGTGTTGTTTGGCGTTGCCGCCTCATCTAATGTTTTGTCCACCGATTTGAGCCATTTACTGACGCTGGTAATCGCTCTGACCATGGCTTTGACACCGTTTGCTGTGCGTGGGACCAATAGCTTGCTGCTGCATTTTGCCAATACCAATATTAAACGTGATGCTGAAAATGATTATGAGCAGCCGGAATTTATTAATGATGCGCAGCAGCATGTGATCCTTGCCGGCTTTGGCCGGGTCGGCGCACGTATCGCGGCATTGCTCAGTGCGGCCGAGGTTAACTATATCGGTTTGGATATGCGTGAAACGCGGGTCAGAGATGCCCGTTCACAAGGATTTCCGGTATATTTTGGTGATGCCAGTAAAGTAAAAGTGTTACGGGCCGCCGGCGCTGATCGGGCCAGTATGATCGTGGTTGCACTGGATAATCCCGAACAAGTGGATCGACTGGTGGCGCAGGTTCGGCAATCTTATCCTGATATGCCGATTCATACCCGGGCGCGCGATCGTCAGCACTGTGCTGATTTGGTCGTTAAAGGTGCGACCACGGTCATATCCGAAACACTGGAAACTAGTTTACGGTTGACTGAAGAAGTCTTGCTGGGCAGCGGGGTCAGCAAAGCGGAAACCGAATCGGTGATTAACGCTTTTCGTGAGGATTATTATTCAAATGTGGTGCAGAAAGTCGCTGATAATAAGGTTGTATTGGGCGAACTGCATCACTAGTC
>CAYYRO010000003.1:0-43414 GCA_964474075.1 uncultured Methylophaga sp. | reverse complement strand
TCGGCGGTTTCCTGTTCCTGATTGGTGACGGTGGCTTTGAGCAGACCGGCATCCAGATTCAGTCGCACACTACGATGTTTGTCGTTAGCGAGAATCGAGGCACGGGACAGCGCTTGTTTGAGCTCATCGCGCTCCGCGATCACAACCTTATCGCCGCCAATCGGTAACACCCGTTCGTAATTCGGAAACTGGCCATCGATCAGTTTGGAGGTGAAATGCAGATCCGGTAATTCCACTTTGATCTGCTGTGGACTGAATGCCAGTTTCACTTCTGCATCGACATCATTGAGTAACCGGCCAAGTTCCAGAATAGCCTTGCGCGGTACGATAACGCTGTTTTTTTCATCTACTGTTTCGGCGGTGGTGATTTCACCCAGCGCCAGCCGATGACCATCGGTGGCAACCGCGCGCAGTTTATTGCCTTCACGTTCCAGCAATAAGCCGTTCAAGTAATAACGTACATCCTGGCTGGCCATGGCAAAACTGGTTTCATCCAGCAGATCTTTCAGTGCTGACTGCGGCATGCTGATTTGTTCGCTGTAATTAGCGCCTTCACTGTCCGGAAAATCCGAAGGCGATAAGGTTGCCAGCGAAAAGCGGCTTTTACCGGCTTGCACCAGTGCTTTATTGTCTTTGGCTTTACAGCTGATGGTGGCATTGGCCGGTAAGGCGCGGACAATATCCAGTAGTTTACGGGCAGAAACTGTCGTTTCACCCGCTTCATCGACCGCGACGGGCAAGGTGGCGATCATTTCCAGTTCCATATCGGTACTGGTCATGGTCAGTTTGTCACCCTGCGCTTTAAGCAGGATGTTCGACAAAATTGGCAGCGTGGAGCGGCGTTCAACAATGCTACAGACCAGTTGCAGTGGGCGGGCGAGACTTTCTTGGGTAACAGTGAATTGCATGATGATTCTCTCAGGCTAACTCGACAAGGTTCGGAGCAGGTTACGATAATCTTCGGCGATGCGGCTATCAGTTTCGCGTAATTCAGCGACTTTGCGACAGGCATGCAACACCGTGGTGTGATCGCGACCGCCAAAAGCCTCGCCAATTTCCGGCAGGCTGTGGCTGGTTAATTCTTTCGCCAGCGCCATGGCAATCTGCCTTGGCCGGGCAATGGAACGGGTGCGTTTTTTGGCCAGCAAATCCGACACCCGCACTTTAAAATATTCTGCGGCGGTTTTTTGAATGCTTTCCAGCGTTACCAGTTTCTGGTGTAACGCCAGTAAATCTTTCAATGCATCCTGCGCCATCTCAATTGACAGCGGTTGATTGGTAAAACGGGAAAAGGCCATCACCCGTTGCAAAGCGCCTTCCAGATCGCGGACATTGGATTTTATGCGTTTAGCGATAAAAAAAGCCACATCATCGGGCAATGTCACTAGGTTCTGCTGCGCTTTTTGAATCAAAATCGCCACGCGGGTTTCCAGTTCGGGCGGTTCAATCGCGACGGTCAGGCCCCAACCAAGACGCGATTGCAAGCGCTCATCAAGGTTTTCAACTTCTTTGGGAAAACGGTCACAGGTCAGAATGATCTGCCGCTGGCCTTCCAGCAAACTATTAAAGGTGTAAAAAAACTCTTCCTGAGAGCGTTCTTTTTTGGCAAAAAACTGAATATCGTCGATCAGCAGCGCATCGGCGCTGCGGTAATGGGTTTTGAACTGGTCGATGGCATTGTTGCGCAGCGCTGTGATCATGTCCTGCACAAAGCGCTCGGAAGATAAATAAATAACCCGTGCTTTGGGATTATTTTGTTTGATTTTATTACCAACGGCCAGCATCAGATGAGTCTTGCCAAGGCCAGTGCCACCATATAAAAATAGGGGGTTATAGCCACTGGTGCCGGGCGCTTCGGCAACATGTAATGAGGCCGCGCGGGCGATTTGATTCGATTTACCCTCAACATAACTATCGAAGGTAAACAACGGATTCATCGGGCTGCCCAGCGAAGGCAGAGGCTCGGCTTCAGCAATTTTAGCGATGGCCGGTTCGCGATTTTCTGTTTTGGGTTTTGTCACCACTACGGTGTCGCGGGTGCCGACTTCAATAGCAACTTTTTGAATGATGCCCTGCGTTAAACCGTTTAACAGAATATTAATCTGTGTTTCCAGTTGTTCCTGAACCCATTGCTTTACGTATGGGTTAGGCGCTAGTAAGCGCAAACTGTCGTTGGTTTCAATCGCTTGCAGAGGTCGTAACCAAGTGTTCAGCTGTTGTGCCGACAGATCACCTTCCAGATGGGACAGACATTTTTCCCAAAGTGGTGAGGACACAGCAACTCCTTGATTAATAAAGGTTAACTTGGCGGGCAGTAGCGTTAAGCAGTGCACTAAAGTCAGTTAGTATAACCTGACCAGCGAGGCACCTAAAGTAATCTGCAAGCCTGCTATTTGGCAAGTAAAATAATGTACTGAAAGCAGCATAATGCGGTTTGACGGCGGGCACTGCAAACCCTTATAATCCCACGTCTTTTGTCTTAGGCGAGCATGGCGGTTTAGCCGGCTATCTGATGCAAAATCATTGATATATCTGGAGTTGCTGTAATGAAAAGAACCTTTCAGCCGAGTAATCTGAAGCGCAAACGTACGCACGGTTTCCGTGCCCGCATGAAAACTGTCGGTGGTCGTCGTGTTATTAATGCCCGTCGCGCCAAAGGCCGCGCAAGACTGTCAGCTTAATTCTCGCTTTTTTGCGGGAGCCATGACTTGGCTAAGTTTCGCCGAGCCATGAGAATGAACCGCCCGGGCGATTTTACCCGGGTATTTCGTCAGGGCAAACGCTGCGGTGGTGGTGGTCTGACGATAATTGCGCTGCCTAGCAGCGTCGGCCATCCCCGACTGGGTTTGGCCATTGCCAAAAAACATATCAAACTGGCCAGCCAGCGTAACCGGATGAAACGCCTTATCCGGGAATCTTTTCGCCATCATCAGGCAGCACTGGACAGTATGGACATTGTGGTATTGTCGCGACCGGAAATGGGTCAGCGGGATGCCACGCAAATCCGGACAGCATTGGAGCGGCATTGGTTAACCGTGGTGACACAATGGCAAAATTCCTGATTGGGCTCGTCCGGGGCTATCGTTTTCTATTAAGCCCGTTTCTGGGCGTACACTGTCGTTTTCAGCCAACTTGTTCGCAATATATGATTGATGCGATTTCGCGTCATGGTGCATTGCGTGGCATTTGGTTGGGTCTGCGGCGGCTTTCACGTTGCCACCCATGGCATCAGGGTGGCGTGGATCCTGTTCCTGAATTAAAGACGAAATCACACAATGGATAATCTCAGAACGCTGTTTATTTTTGGTCTGCTTATTGTTTCCCTGCTGCTTTGGGAAGCCTGGCAAACGGATTATGTCAGACCACAACAAGCCTCTCAGCAGGCCAATAACACCGAAACCGTCACCGCAAAAAACAGCCCGGAAAATGCGGCTGATTTACCGGACCTGCCTACTGACCGAGCCCCTGATGGTTTACCTGATGTCTCTTCAATAGATGGCACGGCTGAAGCCGGCAGTATCCAGCAAATTCGTGTTAAAACCGATGTGATTGATGCCTATATCGATCCGCGCGGTGGTGACATTCGTAAACTTGCGTTATTGCAGTATGCCGTTGATCCCGATCAGCCCGATGTACCGGTACAGTTATTAAATGACGGCAGAAATCCGTTTTTTATCACGCAATCGGGTTTGCGCGCCGAAGGCCCGGCACCAACACATTATGATCTCTACCAAGCCTCTGAAAACAGCTACACGCTGGCCGACGGACAAGATACATTAAAGGTACCGTTGCGCTGGCAGTCAGATAATGGCCTGACCGTTATCAAAACCTATACCTTTAAGCGCGACAGCTATTTAATCGATGTTGATTATCAAATCGAAAATGACAGTGGTGAGCAGTTTGCCGCTTATCCGTACGCACAACTTAACCGTACCGAGCCGAATGATGGCTCAATGCTGCTCTACACCTACACCGGAGCCGTTTTTTCCAGCCCTGAAAATGAATACAAAAAAGTCGATTTTGGTGAACTGGATGATGCTGATTTCCGCCTGAATACCAATGATGGTTGGGTGGCGATGATTCAGCATTATTTTGTTGGCGCTATAGTGCCGCCAACGGATGCGCAGGATATGAGCTTCTACGGTAAATCTATTGATGAAACGAATTACACGGCTGGCATACGATTGCCTGCCGTGGTTGCCGAGGATGGCCAATCGGCAACAGCGCAATACCAAATGTACTTAGGGCCCAAGCAATTTGAGCGTTTAGAACCTGTTGCTGATAACCTCGACTTAACCGTTGATTACGGCATTCTGACCATTATTTCCAAGCCACTGTTTATCGTTATGGACTGGTTCCACAGTCTGACGGGCAACTGGGGCTGGTCGATTGTTTTGCTAACGATTTTGATCAAACTGGTGTTTTTCAAATTGTCTGCACACAGTTACCGTTCGATGGCCTCAATGCGTAAGCTGACCCCGAAACTGGCAACGCTGAAAGAACGCTACGGTGACGATAAACAAAAATTCAATCAGGCCATGATGGATTTGTATCGCACCGAAAAAATCAATCCACTCGGTGGTTGTTTGCCGATCCTGGTGCAAATGCCGGTCTTTCTGGCTTTTTACTGGGTTCTGGTAGAAAGTATCGAACTGCGTCAGGCCGACTTTATCTTATGGATCAACGATCTGACAGCGATTGATCCGTATTTTGTATTGCCGGTGCTGTTTGGTTTAACCATGTGGTTCCAGCAAAAACTGAATCCAATGCCGCAAGATCCGGCGCAGGCGATGATGATGAAGATATTCCCGATTGTCTTCACGGTATTCTTTGCCTTCTTCCCGGCGGGTCTGGTGCTGTACTGGCTGGTCAACAATATTTTGTCGATTGCCCAGCAGTGGTATATCACCCGCAAGATGGGCGCGCTGTAATTCGCCATAAACGATGGCTTTAATGGCAACCGACACCATTGTCGCCGTCGCCACTGCCCCCGGGCGGGGCGGCGTCGGTGTGGTGCGGTTATCCGGTCCTGCATCGCTGGCTATCGCTACGCAAATTGCAGGGCCGATTAATACACCACGGCAGGTAAAATTTACCCGTTTTAAAGCGTCAGATAATGAAGTCATCGATAGTGGCGTTGTCATTTATTTTGCCGCGCCGGCTTCGTTTACCGGTGAGGATGTGGTCGAATTACAAGGCCATGGTAGTCCACTGGTGCTGGAGCGACTTTGCCAAACGGCGATCAAGCTTGGCGCGCGGATGGCCCGGCCCGGTGAGTTTTCCGAACGTGCTTTTCTCAACGGCAAAATGGATTTGGCGCAGGCCGAAGCCGTTGCCGATTTAATTGAAAGCTCAACCGAACAAGCGGCGCGCAGTGCCATGCGTTCCTTGCAGGGCGAATTCTCCAAACGTATCAATGATTTTCTCGAAGAGCTGACACATTTACGGATGTTTGTTGAGGCGTCGATTGATTTTGCTGATGAAGAAATCGATTTCCTTGGTGAGGCGCAGGTTGATAAACAACTGCAGGCTTTGCTGAAAACCCTGGCCAGTATTCAAAGTAGCGCCCGACAGGGTCGGTTATTACGTGAAGGTATCAGCGTGGTGCTGGCAGGCCAGCCCAATGCCGGTAAATCCAGTCTGCATAATCAACTGGCGGGTCATGATGCGGCGATTGTCACCGACATTGCTGGCACCACCCGTGATGTCTTGCGCGAACAAATTCATCTGGGCGGCCTGCCGCTGCGTATTTCTGATACCGCCGGATTGCATGATGCCACCGATAATAAAGTCGAACTAGAAGGCATTCGCCGTACCCGCAATGAACTAGCCCAAGCCGACCATATTTTACTGCTGGTTAACGATACCGATGGTGTGACTGAGCAGGATAAAGCGATTCTGGCAGATCTGCCGGCAGATAAACCGCTGACCCTGATCCGCAACAAAATTGACCAGAGCGGACATTTGCCAGCGCATTTGCAGGAAGACGGCCTGGACGTTATTTATCTATCCGCCAAAACCGGTGACGGTATGGATTTGCTGACTCAGCATTTGCAAAATGCGGTTGGTTTTCATCCCGACGATCAGGGCGTATTTATTGCCCGCCGCCGGCATCTGGATGCCCTGCAACGTGCCCAGGAAGCGATTGAGTCAGGTTATAACTGCCTAACCGGTATGGGCGCCGGCGAACTACTCGCCGAAGAACTGCGTCAAGCCCAGCAGGCGCTGGGTGAAATCACCGGCACTTTCACTAATGAAGATCTGCTGGATCGTATCTTCTCTAGTTTTTGTATCGGTAAGTAATTACCTTCGCTACAACCCGGCAGATATAGAAGTTAGTTCGACTATGAACAATGACTTTCCCTATCAAGACACACAAATAAGCGAACTGCATGAGACACGGCATCAGTGGTTACTGGACTTCGTTGTTGCCACGGGTGTCGATAAGCTCGCTGAGCTGGGTTGTGGTTCCGGGCGTTTATTGTGGAAGATTCTCCAACATACGGATTGCCTCGTGACAGGGGTGGATGACTCTGGTCTGTCGATGATGCAGGCGCGGGATAATCTTGCAGCTTTTTTGACGGGTGAATCGCCAAGGGCAACATTACGGGTCGGCAGTTATCTGAATGCGCTAGCTGATTTACAGGCCATGCCGCTGGTTATTATGACCGAGACCATTGAGCATATTTTGCCGACGGATTTGTCTCGGGTTGAGCATAATGTCTTCAGTAATATGTCAGCCAAACAGGTAGTCATGACGACGCCGAATGCGGAGTTCAATGTCGTTTATGGACTGGCGCCTGGCCAATACCGCGATCCGGATCATAAATTTGAGTGGTCACGGCAAAAATTCAGGCAATGGTCACATGGTATTGCCAGCCGCAATGGCTATCAGATCAGTTTTGCCGGTATTGGTGAGCATGAGCCTGGACTGGGGCAGCCAACCCAGGTCGCGATATTTACAAAAAACGAGGCCATAGATTGTTAACATAGTTACCGTAGGATATGAGCTTTTAAAGAAACTGATGATGGATTAAGGGGAGCGCATGCTAAGGCTTTATAAGATTGCACTGGGACGGATCCAGGAAATCCCGGTGACGGATCATTTAACAGCAGATTTGTTGAAACAAGCCGATTGGATCGATGCATTGGAGCCAGATGAAGACGAACGCGCTTTACTGGCAACGTTGTTTAGTGACGAAGTACCTGACATTGATGATGTCGAGGAAATCGAAGCCTCTGCGCGCTGCTTTGCTGATCAGGATGGTTTACATGTGCATTCGATGTTTCTGGGCGCTTCTGAGGGCCGGCATCAGACCGTCTCAGTAGCGTTTATTCTGCAGCCTGAGCGGCTGATTGCTATTCGTGATGGTGAACTCAGTGATTTTCGCTTATTACGGATGCGGGCGCGCCGTGGCCAGATTAGTTGTACAACACCAACAGAGTTACTGGTGACCTTGTTCGAACAAAAAGTCGAAAACCATGCCGATACCCTTGAGGATATTCATCGTCAACTGGAAAAAGTCAGCCATTTTGTCCTTGAAGAAGAAAACAGCGATCTGGAAGATGCCATCGGTCAACTGGCCCAGCTGGAAGATAGCAACGGTAAAATGCGTTTGTGTTTAATGGATACGCAGCGGGATATTTCGTTTCTGCTGCGCCATTTACCGCAAGTCGCGGAGCAGCGTGATACCCTGTATGAAATTTTGCGTGACTTGGAAACGCTGCTGTCGCACACCACGTTTTTATTCGACAAGATCAACTTTTTGATGGATTCGACGCAGGGCTTTATCAATATCAAGCAGGCGCAAATTATTAAAACCTTTTCCATCGCTGCGGTAGTTTTTTTGCCGCCGACGCTGATTGCCAGTATTTACGGCATGAATTTCAGCACGATGCCAGAGCTCAGCTGGCAATTCGGTTATCCGCTGGCAATTGGCCTGATGATAGCTGCGGGTATTGCGCCATATTTGGTATTCAAACACAAAGGCTGGTTATAACCCGCCAGACTGATAACAACAGGAGCAGAGAATATGAGCCGACATTTTGATACCGCTGAGGGCTTGAGTGAAAACCATGATCCGGCCACCCATGAGTTTGTCTTTAACCAAACCATGTTCCGCATCAAAGATCCCAAGCGTACCTTGCATTTTTACAGTGAAGTCATGGGCATGACGCTGATTAAACGTTTTGATTTCCCGGAAATGAAATTCACGTTGTACTTCATGGCGGCAATTTCACCGTTGGAACAAAAAAACTGGTCAGAGGATAACAACGAGCGCATCAAACAAACCTTTGCCCGGCCAGCCATGCTGGAGCTGACCCATAACTGGGGCGATGAGGATAATGACGATGTGCAATACCACAATGGCAACAGCGATCCACGCGGCTTTGGCCATATTGGTTTTGCAGTGCCGGATGTTGATGCTGCCTGTGCGCGATTTGAAAAAGCGGGCGTGCCGTTTGTCAAAAAACCCAATGACGGCAAGATGAAAGGCATCGCCTTTATTCAGGATCCTGACGGTTATTGGATCGAAATTTTCACCCCGGATCGCCAGCCTGAATTACTGAAAGATCATTTGGCGTAAGCTATTTTCTATATGACAGCTCATGATGGGCTGTCATTCGTAACACCTGCCACCATCCTTGAAGCGCATAACTCAGTTGCGTATGCTGAAATTTACTATGGCTAAATCAAGGAGCGCAGGATGGCACTTGCATCGGCAAGATTGAGCACCAGTAAACTTTTAATCAGCAGTCTGTTGGCCTTATCGGTATCGCCGGTAACGGCAGAACCTTCCCAGGAAGGACCGTTCAGTTATGAGCTATATTTATCGCTGCGTATGCAGGCTGAGTCGGTTCAGCCTGATAATACCTCGGCGTTAAATGATTATCGTGGTTTGCGGGATGCTTTTTCACGGGTCGGTGTTAATGCGCAATATGCTTTTGACAAGGACACAGCCTTGTTTGCCCAGTTGGAAATCCCCTTTGATTCAGCCAATATTCGTTTCCGGGATTCTTATGATCAAGGCGGATCGGGTCGGGATGACCGTGAAAATTTACGCGTGGCGCGATTGGGCCTGAGCAGTCGCATGGGCACATTGGTGGCCGGGCAGCAATGGATGCCTTATTACAATGCGATTTTATTTCCTGTCGATCAGTTCAGTACGCTTTACAGCGGTTTTGCCAGCTACACGACGTTTCGGGTTAAAGAAACGCTGGCTTATCAGAGCCCGATTATAAACGGATTCAGTTTTGGTGGTTCATACTCCAGCGCCGCCGGTAATTCTCGCTCACCGTCTCGTATTGATGACCGGCGAATTCAGACAGTAGCCAGCTATCAGCTTGATAATACCCGTCTATCAATAGGGATGGATGACCGTGGTAATGCCAGCGGTTATGAAGACAAAATCTATGGCGCGACAATATCGCATAATCAGGGGCCCTGGAATCTGGCGCTGAAATATGAAGTGACCGATACCGATAATCCCAACAGTTTTTTTGGTGACGGTGCCGAAGCTTTTAATATCTTTGCCAGTTACCGCCATGGCGATAATTTGTATAAGGTGATGGCGGCAAATGTTGAAAGCTATGGTGAAGCGGTAATGCATGTTGGTATCGATCATCAATTCAATAATGAATTAACGCTGTTTGCCGAGTTTTATCAGGAACAGGAAACAGCCGCCCTGACCTGCAAAAAATGTGGTCTGGACGGCTTTAATGCAGCAGCCAGTGGTGGCAAGGTCATCGCCGTAGGCTTTCGCTACACCCTGAGCTCTTACTAAGACTTATATCCTGTTTCCGGATCGCGCAAATCGCCATTTTCATCGAGCATGTCATCATGTTCATCCATTTTCCATGGCAAGATGCCCGGCGAAATATGCAAAAAGTGCAGGTATTTTTCAAACTGTGTCAGTAAGTCATCAATGATTTCCTGCTCGCTGCAACCATAGATATCATAGGAAGCACCACCGCGTCGCATAAATACCTCGGCACGATAATAGCGTTTGTCACCGTCCGCATCATCAGCCATTTCCGGATAGGCAAAGGTTGGTGTCGAATAGCCACGCATCCGCACTTCATAGATAAAGTCGAGTTCGCCATCGCGAATGACTTGGATATAGGCGCGATGTTGTTCATCATCAAAAAACACCGATACCGGCCAGCCTTGGTTTTTTAACTCCGCTTCTACATGTTGCATAGCCGGGTAAATTTTGTCCCGGATATACCCTGAAACCTGCTGGAAGTCAGGATAGCTAATCAGGCTGGTCAGGCGTTTTTTCCATTGCTTGGGATTATGCTGCCAATGGTGCATCGCAGCGCTGAGGCTGGCTTCACGATGTCCTTCAATTAACAGGGCCCGCCACATACCGACCGCCGCTAACACCATAATGATGGCAAATGGCAGGGCGCTGGTGATACTCATGGTTTGCAGTGCACCTAAACCACCCGCAAGCAGTAAAGCCGCTGCAACCACGCCTTCCAGCGTCGCCCAGAAAACACGCTGCCAAACAGGCGTTTTGCTGATACCGCCGGATGCCAGAGAATCAATGACTAATGAGCCGGAATCCGATGAGGTAACAAAAAAAGTCATAATCAGAATCACGGTGATAAACGAAACAAAACTGCTCCAAGGTAATTGTTCAAAGAGTTTGAACAGAGCAACCGCAGTATCATTTTGTACCTCGGTGATAAGCGTTGTATAACCCTCATTCATAATCATATGCAGCGCCGTGTCACCAAAAATTGAAAACCACATGAAGGTGAATATGGTCGGTACAAACAGGACGCCAAACACAAATTGGCGAATGGTCCGGCCACGGCTGATTTTGGCAATAAATAAACCAACAAACGGCGCCCAGGCAATCGTCCAGCCAAAGATAAATAACGTCCAGTTACCAATCCAGTTGCCGGCGGTATAAGCCTGCAAATTAAAGGTGCGCTCAATAATATTGTTGAGATAGCTGCCCGTGTTTTGTAAAAAAGTCTCAAGAATAACGATGGTCGGGCCAACGATAAATACAAATAACATCAACGCGATAGCCAGCACCATATTGACGATAGACAAACGTTTAACACCTTTGTCGAGACCGGCGACGACCGACATAATTGCCAGCATTGTAATCACGGCGATGGTGATAATTTGCACCGTGACGCTGACCGGTATGTCTTCCCACAGATAATTCATGCCGGCATTGATTTGTGCCACCGACAAGCCCAGTGTGGTCGCAATACCAAATAAGGTACCGAGAATAGCGATGACATCGACGGTATGCCCGATTGGCCCGTAAATCTTATCGCCAATTAACGGATACAGTGCCGAACGCATTGACAGTGGTAAGCCGTGACGAAAGGCAAAATAGGCCAGCACCAAACCGGTCAAACCATAAATGGCCCAGATATGAAAACCCCAGTGGAAAAAGGCAATTTGCATCGCCTGTTTGGCGGCATCAACGGTTTCCGGGGCGCCGGCTGGCGGTGAGGCGTAATGCAACACAGGCTCGGCAACGCCAAAAAACAGCAGGGCAATGCCGTAACCTGCTGAAAACAGCATGGCAAACCAGGCGGGGAAACTATATTGCGGCTCGGCATGATCCGGCCCTAATTTGGTTTTACCCCAGCTGGATAAACCCACCACGACAATAAACACCAGAAAAAACGCCACAGCCAGCATATAGAACCAGCCAAAGGTCTCAGTCAGAAACGCCAGTACATCGGCAAACGCTTCGCCCGCCAGTTCAGGATTACTGATGGTGCCGATGACCAATAACAGTGTGATAATAACTGCAGGGAAAAAAACGGGGATAAGGATCGTGCTACGGCGTGGCGGAGCCGATTTATCAGTGGTCATGGCTGGTTCCTAATTGCTTATTTAAGGCAAATCGGCCGCACGACAAAGGGTAAGTCAGAAAGCGGCCAACAGAATCGTTCCCTATGCATTCTGGTGATGCAAGCGCTTGCTGTCAAACCAACGCTAGCACTGTCGCCAATAAAAACGCCGCTGAGGTATCAACCGCAGCGGCGTTAGTGTTGTGCTTTTCAGACGATTTAGTCGCCTTTAGGACCCAACAGGAACCAGATAATCAGACCCAGTAACGGGAACAACAACAGGATCAGGATCCACAATACTTTTGCAACGCCACCGGCCGAACTTTTTGCGACTTTAATGATTGCCCAAATTACGATAATTAACCAAATCAGGCCTAACAGGCCACCGATTTCTAAGCCCATAAACTCGCTCCTTTGTTTGTGCAGAAAAATGACTTTCCAGCATAGCCAGAAAACGCCACAGATGCCAACTAAGGTGTCTTAGTTTGTGCTAATAAACCGCCACCCAGTGCTTTGTATAGCGTCAATTGATTGCGTAAACGTGCCAGATCGGTGGCAATTTCTGCCAATTGCGCATCGATCAGACTGCGCTGTGCATCAAGCACTTCCAAATAGCTGTCGACACCGGCATCAAAACGTTTTTCAGCCAGTTCCAGACTGCGTGCTGTGGCTTTTCTTAAATCTTGCTGGGCTGACAGTTGATCTTCCAGCGTTTGTCGCGCTTCAAGTTCATCATAAACTTCTTTAAAAGCTGTCTGAATCACTTCCTGATAACGTACCACGCTGATTTCTTTCTCCAGCTCAGCAAAATCCAGATTGGCGTTATTAATTCCCCAGTCAAGCAGCGGAATGTTGAATTGGGGGGCGATTTGCCAGGTGCGACTACTCGATTCCAGCAAATCTGCCGGATTAGTTGCTGCCAATCCGAGGCTGCTGGTCAAACTTATCCGTGGAAAAAAAGCCGCCCGCGCGGCACCAATGTTGGCATTAGCAGCTTTGATGGCGAGTTCAGCGGCGGTGACATCCGGACGTTGTAATAACGCATCTGATTGCAGATTATCCGGCAGTTTTCGCAGTAAATCCGCGGGTTGCCACTGCTCCGCATAGTCGGTTTTTTGCAGCGGCTGGCCGACCAGTAATTCCAGTAAGGTAAAATTCTGGTTAGCCTGTTGCTGGAATTCAGCTTCGGCGATACGCGCTTCATGCACTGCTGTTTCTGCTTGCCGCAAAGCCAGCTCAGAGGAGAGACCACCTTCGTAACGCCGGTTGATTAACTGATAACTTTCTTCACGGGCTTCACGGGTTGACTTCGCCAGATCCAGTTGCGCCAGACTGGCTTGCCAGCTCAGAAAGGCGTCGGCGACTTCGGCAACTAAGGTCAGCTGCGTGCTTTTTAAGGTCGCATCCTGCGACAAAAACTCATTTAAAGCCGCCTGTTCCAAACTCTCGAGCCGACCAAAAAAGTCGATTTCCCATGAAGGAATACCAACACCGACACTGTATTGTTCAAAAATACCGCTTTGCCCAAACTCATTGGCATTGGCGGAAAAACGCTGCCGGTTGTAGCCACCCTCACCATCCAGCATCGGTAATTGCTCAGCACGGCGAATCCGGTATTGCGCCCGCAATTGTTCAACCAGCAATGCCGTGGCTTGCAGATTGCGGTTATTGTTCAGGGATAAACCAATCAATTCCTGCAGTGCCGGATCCTGATAAAAATCCTGCCAGCCAATATCGGCTGCCGTTAACTGCTCGCTGGTGTCCTGTTTTTCAGGCAACGGGCTGGGATTTTCAGGTCGCTGATAATCAGGGATCATCGAGCAACTACTTAAGGCCAATGTCAGCAGGCTGACAGTGAGCCACATCCGTGAAAATGTCATGCCAAATCTCCTGTGGCAGTCGTTTGTTTGGCCGGTGTTTTGCCTGTGAGTTTCGCTGATAAGCGGAACACCACGACAAAAAATACCGGAATAAAGAAAATCGCCAGTGTCGTTGCCGCCAGCATACCGCCAAAGACGCCGGTACCGATGGCATTTTGCGCGCCACTGCCGGCACCACTGGCTATCATTAATGGTGTCACGCCGAGCATAAAGGTCAAAGCCGTCATGGCAATCGGTCGTAGCCGCATACGAATCGCTTCCAGGGTCGCCTCCGTTAGCGATTGGCCTTGCTCATACAGCGATTTGGCAAATTCGACGATTAAGATAGCATTTCGAGCCGACAAACCGATGGTCGTTAACAGACCAACCTGAAAGTATATGTCATTGGACATTTCTCTTCCCAGTGCAAAAACCACTGCCCCGAGTACACCAAGCGGCACCACCAGCATCACCGAAAATGGTACCGACCAGCTCTCATAAAGTGCGGCCAGAAACAGAAATACGACGAGAATCGACAAGGCATAAAGTAATGGTGCCTGAGAACCGGATTCGCGTTCCTGTAACGATAATGCTGTCCATTCATAACCAAAGCCTGCCGGTAATTCTGATACCAACTCTTCCATGGCCTGCATGGCTTCACCGGAGCTGAGCCCTTCCGCGGCCTGACCTTGAATGTTCATTGCCGGCACACCGTTATAACGTTCCAGACGCGGTGAACCATAAATCCAGCGTGATGAGCTGATAGCCGACATCGGCACCATTTCACCTTCATTATTACGGACGTACCAGTTGCCGACATCATCCGGCATCATACGGAACGGTGCATCCCCCTGCACATAAACCCGTTTAACACGACCTTCATCGATAAAGTCGTTAACGTAAGTCGAGCCCCAGGCGGTGCTGAACGTATTATTAATATCATTCAGTGACACGCCAAATGACATGGCTTTTTGGTGGTCAATATCAATTTTGAATTGTGGTCGATCCTGCAGACCACTATGCCGGACCTGAGTGAGCCTTGGATCCTGATTCGCTTTGGCCAGCAATTCATCGCGTGCTTTGACCAGTTCGTCATGCCCCAGACCCCCTAAATCCTGCAGCATCATGTTAAAGCCACTGGCGTTGCCCAGCTCACGAATCGGTGGCGGTGCGATGGCAAATGCCGTGGCCTCTCTGAACTGACTGAAATAGGCAGATGCTCTGCCCGCAATCGCCTGAGCGCTTTGCTCTGCGTTGGTCCGCTGATCCCATGGTTTAAGATTGACGAAAATTAAACCGCTATTCTGACCACGGCCACTGAAACTGTAGCCGATAACCGAAAACACCGATTCAACACTTTCAGATTCTTGTTCGAGATAGTAATTCTCAATGCGGTTCATGACCTCAATGGAACGCTGTTTAGAGGCATTGACCGGTAGCTGCATTTCAGTAAATAAAATGCCCTGATCTTCATCGGGGAAAAACGACGATGGTAATTGAGTAAACAGATATCCAAGGCCGCCAACAATCAGTAAATACACCAACATAGTGCGACCAGAGCGGGCGATTAAATAACCAACGACACTTTGTGTGCCTCTGCTGGTGCGCTCAAAACTGCGGTTAAACCAGCCAAAAAAGCCCTTTTTCTTGGCTGGATCATGTTCAGCATCTTTGAGTAACGTGGCACATAAGGCCGGTGTTAACGTCATCGCCATCAGCAGCGATAACGCCATCGCAGAGACAACGGTTATCGAAAACTGCCGGTAAATAACACCGGTGGATCCGGGGAAAAACGCCATCGGAATAAATACCGCCGACACGGTCAGAACAATACCAACCAGTGCGCCGGTGATTTGATCCATCGATTTACGGGTCGCCTCTTTGGCTGACAGGCCATCCTCATGGATGACACGCTCGACGTTTTCAACGACAACAATGGCATCATCGACCAGCAGCCCTATCGCCAGGACCATGGCAAACATGGTCAGCATATTGATGGAGTAACCAAAGGCCAGCAAAATAGCAAAAGTACCCAGAATAACCACCGGCACGGCAATCGCCGGGATCAAGGTGGCCCGGAAATTCTGCAAAAACAGATACATCACCAGAAACACCAGGATCATTGCTTCTACCAGGGTTTTGACAACGCCTTCAATAGAGATTTTGACGAACGGGGTGGTGTCATAGGGATAGGTGACTTGTAAACCTTCAGGGAAAAACGGCTCTAATTCACCAATACGATCCCGTACCGCCTGAGCCGTTTCCAGTGCATTTGCACCCGAAGCCAGCGTGATCCCGAGGCCAGCGGCAGATTGTTTATTGTATTCGGTTTCAAACTGAAAGTTTTCACCACCCAGTGATACCTCGGCCACATCACGGATCTGAATGGTTGAGCCGTCTGAGTCAACCCGCAGCAGAATGTTTTCAAATTCTTCAACGGTCTCCATCCGGGTTTCAACGACAATGCTGGCGGCGATTTGCTGACCTTCAACGGCCGGCGTGCCGCCGATTTCGCCGGCAGCAATTTGTACATTTTGCTCGCGGATAGCATTAACGACATCTTCGGTGGTCAGTTTGTAATTGGCCAGTTTGTCGGCATTAAGCCAGATGCGCATTGCATACTGTGAGCCGAACAGATTAATTTGACCGACACCGTTGACCCGGCTGACCGGATCCTGGATTTTGGCGGCGACATAATCGGCAATGTCGTAACGATCCATCTTGCCGTTTTCCGAGACAAAACCCATAACCATCAAGAAACCAGTACTGGATTTGGTTACCCGGATCCCCTGTTGTTGAACGTCTTGCGGCAGTAGTGGCATGGCTGCCTGCAATTTATTCTGTACCTGTACCTGGGCGATATCTGGATCAGTATCGGCCTGAAAAGTCACCGTGACCTGACCCACACCGCTGGAATCACTGGTTGAGCTGATGTATTGCAAATCATCTAGCCCGGTCATGTTTTGCTCGATAACCTGAATGACCGAGTCTTCGACAACTTTGGCTGATGCGCCCGGGAAACTGGTGCGAATTTCAATGGCTGTCGGGGCAATACCGGGATACTGGGCTATCGGTAACAAAAAGATCGACAGTAGCCCGGCCAGCATAATCAGAATAGCGATAACCCAAGCAAAGATAGGGCGGTCGATAAAAAAACGTGCCATAGATTAGCTCTCGTCCGTTGTGCGGTCATCATTGGTGACGATATCAACTTCGGCACCTTCGGCTATTTTTTGCAGGCCCTCGACAATGACTTTTTCACCACCTTGCAGCCCCTCTGAAACCAGCCAGTGATGATTGATATCGCGTTGCACGGTTATTGCCCGTTGCTCAACCTTGTTATCATCATTGACCAACATCACCGATGCCTGACCTTCGCGATCAAACATCACCGCTTTCTGCGGCACCAGAATGGCATCATCTATACGGCCCTCATCAACGGTCGTGCGCACATACATGCCGGGTAGCAATAAACCGTCGGGGTTTGGAAAGCTGGCACGCATGACAATACTGCCGGTCATTTCATTGACATTCACTTCCGAAAACTGCAGCTCACCAACATGTTCATATTCGCTGCCATCTTCCAGTTTCAGTCTGACTTCGGGTGATGCTTCATCATCTACCCGACCAGACATCAATTGCCGGCGCAGCTGCAACATTTCTTTTGAAGCCTGTGAAATATCAACATAAATTGGATCCAGTTGATGAATCGCGGTCAGACTATTTTCCTGTCCGGCACTGACCAGTGCGCCTTCGGTGACATGCGAAATGCCAATCTGGCCATCGATTGGCGCATTGACTTTGGTATAGCGAAGATTAATTAAGGCACTGTCGAGCGCAGCCTTGCGAACGGCAATTTCAGCTTCAGCCTGTTCATATGCAGCTAATGCCTCGTCATATTCCTGCTGACTGACGGCATTATCGTCGAGCAGATTTTTATACCGTTGTTCACGGCGCTCGGTGACCTTCAGATCGGCACGTGCACGCTGCAAACTGGCCTCGGCATTATTAACTTCGGCCTGATAGGGTGCGACGTCGATTTGATAAAGCTGCTGACCGGCTTTAACGCTGGCACCTTCAGTAAACAAACGTTTTTCGATAATGCCAGCGACTTGAGGCCGAACTTCTGCCATGCGAATGGCGGTGGTGCGGGCGGGGAGTTCAGTTTGCAGTTCGACTGCTTGGGGCTTTAATTCAACCACTTCCACAGACGGTTTCGGTGGGGTTTGTGGCGTTGCGTTTTGCTGCTCAGTCTGACTGTCGTTTATGCAGGCGCTAAGCCACAAACTGCTGAGCAGTACAGGAAAAAGAAATAAGCGAAAAGGTTTACGGGTAAACATAGAAACTCCTGTATCAAGCCGCTGGTGGCCGGGCTATGGCATCCCAGGATGCGGTAATAATTTCGCACAGCTTGTCGGTATCAATCTGAATAACGCCAATTAATTGCTGACGTGCAAGGTACATATAGGGTTCAAAACTGAGACTGGCCAGCACATCATCCTGCAAATCCTTGATCTGTCCGTTTTGCCGGCCTTTGGCAAATAATTCACGTAAAGGCGCAAATAAACTCCAGGCATCATCACGCTGGCTGCGTAAAATATCCGGTGGCAGGTGGTCAAACTGTGCTTTGCTCAGTAATACCGACGGGTTATTGACCAGAAATCGCCACAAATTGCAGCATAAATGATGATGTTGTTCCGCTAGCGGTAATTGAACATTGTGATCGGCAAACATCGCCTCAGCAAAACGTTGCAGGATATTCATATGCAATTCGCGAATTAAGGAATCGCGATCCTGAAAATATAAATAGATCGTGCCGGTGGCAACGCCGGCTTTGGCAGCCAATTGTTTGATGGAAAAGCCATGAAAACCACTGCTGGCGAGTAACGCCAGCGTAGCATTCAGGATAGCTTCACGTTTTACAGAACTTGGGCTGTCGGTAGTCATCTTGTTGAGACGCAAAATATGAATGAACGTTCATTCATATTATAGAAAATTGTTATGACAGTAAAATGAAAAAGACATTTTTTCAGTTAAATTTTTCGAGTAACTGATACAGCCGCTGTTTATCGCTGTTGAGCGTCAATGATGCTTCTGCAAAAGCCCAGTCATGTTGGGCGATACGTTTGGCTTCTTTTTTAAAGGTGGCGGCATCAATTGCCGTTAAGGCTAGTAGCGCTTTTTGTAACGTAATATGTACTTCAACCAATCCTGAGGCATCCCTGGCGATCGGTAAAAATAAATCATCCAATAAATCTGTAAGACGTAATTGCGGGACAAAAATACGCTCGTAAATAACCGTTTTGTTATTCGACGCTTCAGCGCGCCATTCCTGTAAAACCCTTACACCACGGCTAAGAATATCAATCGCTGTGCCCGGATCATTGACGGCTGGGGATAAAGCCCGGGAAGCAATTTCAGCCAAAACACACAGACCAAACCGCGGATCTTGTTCAAATGAGCGCTCATCGCCTATCGAAAAACAACGGCGAATGCTGGTGATAACGTCGGGATCAAGACAGTTACGCAACCAGGCAATTGGTTTACCCGGGTGCACAAATTTACCGGGCATTTGCAAGACGGCAATTTCAGCTTGCTGTGTTGTTGCAGTATCGGATAAAGCTCCGATATCAACATGCTGTATATAACCTACGGAATCGGTATAAATAGCCACAGCATCAGTAGGAATTTCAATATTTGGCAGCGGTTTGCCACCCAGACAAGGATGACCATGCCATTCATTAAGCGCTTTTTGGGTGGCGACTTCGACGCGTTTAGTGGTTTCAGCAAGCCGGCCCAAGATCGTCAGATGTTCTATCCAGCGCAACATAGTAATGACTATCAGCGCAATAACAGCAATGGTGGTGGTGAATAAAATGATCAGGCCGGTTTCACCATACACATTCATATGCATAGCGATAATGCCCACCAGGCTATAAATAAAACTGCCCAGAAAAGTGGCCAGTACATTCTGGCTGGTGGCATCTTTTTTAACTAATTGATTGGCCCGAGGCGTAGCGCCAGCACTGGCAGAACCATATGCCGTGACCATGACCCCGAGCGAGAAAGTCGTAACCGCCAGCATGCTGGAAGCCAAAATATCGAGAATATCGGCAACCGCATTACTGCTGATAGCAAATGGCAGCGGATTTTCGACAAGTTGTTCCAGAGGTATTGCCAGTAAGGCAATGGCAATTGCCAGAATGCCAAATAAGGCGGCACGCAACCACATTTGCTGCAGTATTTGCGATAAAAGCCATCGCCATTTTGAAAACATTGCCATGCTCCTGATCTGCTTTTTTGCATTATGCCTGCATTCAACTTACAGGCATAAAAAAACCGGCAGAAGCCGGTTTTTTAATCTGAATCAGCAGAGCTTATGGTGAAAACGAAGAACCACAGCCACAAGTGGTGGTGGCATTCGGATTACGGATAACAAATTGTGAACCTTCAACACCATCTGTGTAATCAATTTCTGCGCCGACCAGATACTGATAGCTGGCGGGATCGATTAACAGTGTGACTCCGCCTTTTTCAACTTCGGTATCACCCTCACTGACTTGCTCTTCGAAAGTAAAACCATACTGAAAACCCGAACAGCCGCCGCCAGTAATAAATACCCGCAGTTTCAGCTGATCATTGCCTTCTTCAGCAATTAACTCACTGACTTTCGATGCTGCCGAATCGGTAAACAGGACTGGGCTGGGCATTTCGCTGGTCATAACTTTCTCCGCTGCAAAAATTTTATAACGATTGACAGTATCTAATATCTGACTAATTTAGTCAAGATTTATCCGGCTGCTGATCATGGCCGCCCAGCTGCAGATTTTCGGATGTATTATGTTCATGGTTGACGTTCAATACATTGTCTTCTTCACTGACATGCACCAGTTGTCCATTGACTTCGGCGCCCATGGCCATTTCCAGAAAACGGTAAAAAACATTGCCATCAATGCGCGCTTTGGCAGCGAGTTCAACATGCTCACTGGCATAAATATGGCCATTAACACGACCATTAATCAACTGATGTGCGACATGAATTTCACCTTGTACCCGACCTTTTTCACTCAGAGTCAGCATGGCAGCTTCGCCTTCATCGGCAATAATATTGCCGGTCACCGCGCCATCGATACGCAGACCACCACTGAAATGCACATCGCCTTTAATATGGGTATTTTCACCAATTAAAGTTTCAATGCGTGAGGCTTTACGGGCTTTTTGTTTTTTTTGCTTGCTGAACATCTTTTACCTCATCAATCGTTGGGCATAATTTCTTGCCAGTTAAAGGCTCGTGAAGTCAGAGTTTTGTCTTTCTGCGTCAATGTCACCAATAACTTTGCCGGGGCTTTTGCCGGCAGGGTGAAGCTGCCTTCAATAACCTGTACATAACGTAGATTCAGCCCGTGTTCACCAATAATATCCGTTTTATCAGGTACGTCAGCAACCATTTGTAAGCCGACAACGACTTCACCGGTGATGGGCTCACTGATATTGTCACCTTGCGTCAAAACCAGGCGGTAGCGTAGCTGTGCAGCATTGGTATTGTCAGCCCGGAGTTGAAGTTCACGAACCTGTAATTCACTGCTACCCGTGCCTTGCGTGACCGTCTGATAAAACAATAATTCTTTATTCAGATCAATAACTTTTTGCTGCAACTGCTGCAAACGGGATTCCAGCTGCGTGGTCGTTGCCTGATGAATGGCCTGTATTTGCTCGTGGCTGTTGCGGGTCTGGCTGAGTGCCTGATAATTGGCCTGCAGTTCAGCAAGCTCTGTCTTTAATTGCTGGTTTTCTGCCAACAACTGCGCCTGTTGTTCGCTGATATGCCGGTGGTAATACCATTGGCCGGCAATCACTAACAGCACAATCATGACCATCCACAGCAAACAGCGGAACGGCCGGCGCTGGCGGATTTCGTGAGGGTGTAACAGTGACATCAGGGTAGCGTCGCGATGCTGTGCAGTCCCTGCGTTTCTGATAAACCGAACATAATGTTCATACACTGAATCGCTTGTCCGGAGGCGCCTTTAACCAGATTGTCGATTACTGACAGGACGACCACCGTGTTTTCACCCTGTGGTTGGTGCACCGCCAGCCGGCAGACATTAGCACCACGCACCGATCGTGTTTCCGGGTGCGCGCCGGCCGGCATGACATCGACAAACGGTTCATCGGCATAATGTTGTTCAAACAATGCCTGCAAATCGACTTGCTGCTGCAACCGGCCGTACAAAGTGGCATGAATACCGCGAATCATAGGGGTTAAATGCGGCACAAAGGTCAGACCGATGTCGCCGCCAGCCATTTGTGTCAATGTTTGCCGGATTTCTGGTAAATGCCGGTGACCGCTAACGCCATAAGCTTTCATGCTTTCGGCGGCTTCGGTCAATAAGGTACCGAGTGCCGCTTTGCGACCAGCACCGCTGGTACCCGATTTAGCATCGGCAATCAGTTGCATGGGATCGATGAGTCCCGATTTCAATAAAGGATAAAAACCCAGCTGTACTGCCGTCGGATAACAACCCGCCACGGCCACCAATTGCGCATCGCGGATCGCTTCACGATTCAATTCCGGCAAGCCATAAACAGCCTGTTTGGCATATTCCGGGCAGGTATGTGGAGTGTTGTACCATTGTGCCCATAAGTCGGTATCTTTCAGCCGGAAATCGGCTGATAAATCAATGACCCTTACACCGCGTTGTAACAACGCCGGCACGCTGCTCATGGCGACGGTATGCGGTGTCGCAAAAAATACCACATCACACGCAGCAAGCGCCGCTTCATCAGGCTCGCTGAATTGCAGATCCAGATGGCCGCGCAAATTCGGAAACATATCGGCAACCGGCATACCTGCCTCACTGCGCGAAGTGATAAGGCGGATTTCAACCTCGGGATGGCTAACGAGTAGCCGGAGCAGTTCGACGCCGGTGTAGCCGGTGCCACCGACAATTGCCACTTTAATCATATTGATTCCTGTAAATGCTTTGCCGCTACATCATAAAAGAGCAGAGCCTAAAGCAAAAGGTTTAACGTTAAAGGGCATTGCCATTGGTTTGTTTATCCAGAGATGGATCGATGCGAATAGCAACGGGTTTTGCATCACTATTAACTTCTGTTGCAAATGGTATTTTGGAAAGGCTCTGGGTTTCAATCAGCGAACCTTGCCACTGTATTTGCCAGAATTGCCGGCCAATGCGCAGCAAATACCGGCCATTATCGGCGGTTATTTGATAAAAGCTCAAAATATCAAAGAGCAAGGACTGTAACCGCTGACTGACCGCCTGACCAAAATTTGCTGTGGGACACCAGCATAAAAGATCGTTAAGAATACCCGGTGACGGTTGCCAGCGAAGCAACGTCGCCAGCATCTCAATGACCGCATCGGGGCCCGAAAATGAAAGGTGATGCCATTGACCCCAACTGCTCAGCAATAATACATCCAGGCTTGCGATGAGATTAGTTTGCGCTGAGCTGAAACTGAGCGGATCGTTTAGCTTACTGCTTAATTGCAGCCCCAGTTGTTGAAGATGATCCAATGGCGCGGGTTGTAAATTTGCCAGCAGAATTATTTTTGTCACGCTGGCGGGTTGATTCAGCGCCACGCTGTCAGGCGACGGTAATGGTGTTGCCAGTGGCGAGCGGCGTAATAATTGGCTCAGCTCAAGAATATGATGACTGGCCAGTTGCGGCTGGGGATCATTGACCCGCAGCCAGCTATTGCGGCTTAACAGACCATTGATAATGGCAAAGGCCAGCACATTAACTAACGCTTTATCTGCATACAAAGCTTGTTGTGGCGCGGTACCGGGGGGCAGATCGCTGAGTTGCCAGCGGCTTTGCTCACTTTGCCGGTTGAGGTTGAGCTGTTCGAGACCATTGTCAGTAAAAACTGATAAATCCAGCTTTGGGATAACATCCGCCAGCGGCTGCTGTTTTAAGGTCAGACGTTTATGGGCAACTTTAATTCCGTGCTCAGACAGTGAATGTGACCGGGCGAACTGCTCTGCTGTTTTTAAGGTTTCAGCGAGCCATTGCCAACGCTTAGCTGGCTGTTTGAGTAATTCGCGTAAACCCAATGTCAGCGGTTGATCTATTTCGCGCAACTGCATCGCAGACCATTGCCAGTTATCGGTCAAAGCGCTGATAAACTGTCGGCGCCATGGATGCGCGGGATGTAAAACTTTATGTGATAACCGCTCTTGCGACTGTAAATACAATGATTGCCGGGCGCGATGCATATCCTCGGTACTGAGATGCATGTCCAAAGCTGCCAATTGTAAATTCGCTTTGCTCAGCGCAGTACTATCCTGCTCACCGTTATCGATAGCTTGCTTGAGTAACAGATTTAAATCAGCTGCTTTGGGAAATAACTGGCATTGCCGAGCGGCAAACAGCAACGCTAAATCTTGTCGCGCATCACCCCAAAAGGCTGCCGACCAGCAATGCAGTAGATCTTCCAGCAATTGTTGTGACGTGCGCGCCGGTACTGCGCCAAAATCCAGCAAACTGTAATGGCTGAGTTGATGCTGCGCCAGCAGTCGATCAGCAATTTTGTTGTAATCATCCTGCTCATCACTGGCGATCAGCCACCATAACGGCAGACTACCTGCCAGTACCAGCCCGTTTGCGTAAAAATCAGTTAAATCACGTTGAATTTCAGGATGCAGACGTACATCAGCTTCACTAATCAACAGGCTGTCTAGCTTAATGCCAAGCTGGGCTGCCCAGTCAGTAATCGCCTGTAGTTTAGCCAGCAGTGACGCGCGGCCTTCAGCGGGCAAATGCGCATTGTGAACCAGCCACAACGTGAATTGCGGGTTTTGCGGATAGCTGAGACCGTTGAAGCTGTTGAGTAAATACACACCGCGCAGCGCATAACGGCGGAGTGCCTTGCGGCGAAATTGAAAGTTTCGATCAACACTGCTGGCAGCGCGCAGGCTGTTGATATCCGGCTGATAATCAATAATGCCGGCCGGACAGTCCTCACTGACAAAGCCGGGCAATAATTTAAAATTGCCATGCAAAATCAGCGGTAATAACTGAAAAAATAACGGTTGGGGGTGCGGCGCAAAGGCCGTCAGCCGACTTAACTGAGCGTGATTATGCGCCTGAAAAAGCCGGAGCGACTGCGCGCGATCCCGGGGCATAATTAGTGTCGGAAATGCCGCATGCCGGTAAACACCATGGCAATACCATGCTCATCGGCGGCAGCAACCACTTCATCATCACGCATGGAGCCGCCCGGCTGAATAACGGCTTTGATACCGGCCGCGGCGGCGGCATCCAAACCATCCCGGAACGGGAAAAAAGCATCGGAGGCCATCACGGCACCCGGTACAGTCAATCCCGCATCTTCGGCTTTAATACCGGCAATACGACTTGATACGACACGGCTCATTTGACCAGCACCAATACCGACGGTTTGCTGGTCTTTGGCATACACAATGGCATTGGATTTAACGTATTTAGCCACACGCCAGGCAAACATCAGATCGGCAAGTTGGCCGGCATCGGGTGCCAGCTTAGTGACCACCTTTAACTGTTCGGCAGTGACCAGTTGGATATCACGATCCTGTACCAGCAAGCCACCGGTAACCCGTTTGAAATCCAGATCTTTCGCGGCATGTGCTGGCAATTCGCCGCAGCTCAGCAGCCGGACATTGGCTTTTTTGCTGATAATATCGCTGGCCGCCTGACTGACACTCGGCGCAATAATCACTTCGACAAATTGCCGGTCAATAATGGCCTGAGCGGTTTTGGCATCAAGTTCACGGTTAAAGGCAATAATGCCGCCAAAAGCCGATGTCGGGTCGGTTTGATAAGCCCGGTCATAGGCAGTCAGCAAATCATCGGCACATGCCACACCACAAGGATTGGCATGTTTGACAATAACGCAGGCTGGCTGATCGGTGAATGCTTTGACACATTCAAGAGCCGCATCGGTGTCAGCGATGTTGTTATAGGATAATTCTTTACCTTGCAGCTGGACGGCGGCGCCAATTGAGCCGGATTCAGGTTTTGCTTCGGTGTAAAACGCCGCTTGTTGATGCGGGTTTTCACCGTAGCGCATCGCCTGCTTTTTCTGAAATTGACTGTTAAATGTTCTTGGGAAAGCCGTTTTGCTGCCATCATCGGCGATCGTGCCGAGATAATTAGCAATCATGCCATCGTAATGCGCAGTATGTTCAAAGGTTTTTAATGCCAGATCAAAGCGGGTGGCATCATCAGTCGCACCCTGGGTTTTGATTTGCTCAATTACCCGGTCATAGTCAGATGGATCAATCAGCACCGTGACATCAGCATGATTTTTGGCTGCTGCACGCAACATGGTCGGGCCACCGATATCAATGTTCTCAATAGCTTCTGGCAGGGTGCAATCATCGCGGGCAACGGTCGCTTCAAACGGATATAAATTCACCACCACCAAATCAATCGGTTTGATGGCGTGTTCGGCCATGATGGCCTCATCGGTACCGCGTCGACCCAGCAGGCCGCCATGAATTTTCGGGTGCAGGGTTTTGATGCGGCCGGCCATCATTTCCGGAAAACCGGTATGGTCGGAGACTTCAATGACCGGTAAACCGGCTTCAGCCAACAGTTTGGCAGTACCACCGGTCGATAGTAATTCAATATTGAGGGCGTGAAGTTGTTCAGCGAGAGCGACAATACCAGTTTTATCAGAAACACTTAATAACGCGCGTTGGATCGGGTTCATGCAGATTCCAGAAAGATTAAAAGCCGGCTTAGAGGCCGTATTGTTTGAGTTTTTTGCGAAGGGTGCCGCGGTTAATACCGAGAATCTCGGCGGCGCGGCATTGATTGCCATGCGTGTGTTCCAGTGTCGCACGTAGCAGCGGCACTTCAACTTCCGTGATGAGCATGTTGTATAGATTGGCAGTGGGTGTGCCATCAAGTTGCTGAAAATAGCTGCGTAAGGCATGCTCAACACACTCTTTCAGCGGCGCATGACGATTTTCGGCGCTGACGCCGAAATCCACGCAACCTTCAATGTCAGAGTCGAGTGCTTGGTTCATGCCGCTAGCGGATCCTTTTGCTGAGCCTGTTCGGCCAGATGCGTAAAAAAGTCTTCAGTGTACGCCAGTTGCTGCGTTGCATGTTCCAGCTGATTCATTTGCTGACGAAAGGCATTGCCATCACGTAAACCCTTGCTATACCAAGCAATATGTTTACGCGCCATGCGGACACCAGAATATTCCCCATAGAAATCGTACAGCGTTTTCAGGTGCGTAATCAAGATGTCACGAACTTCTGTTATGAGCGGCAACGCTAAATGCTCGCCGGTATTCAGATAATGCAAAATTTGCTGAAACAGCCATGGATTTCCCTGCGCTGCACGGCCAATCATCAGGCCATCAGCGCCGGTTTTCGTTAAAACGATTCGTGCTTTTTCGGGGCTGTCGATATCACCATTGGCAATTACCGGAATCGCAATGCGGCTTTTGATTTCGGCAATAGTGTCGTATTCCGCTTCACCTTTATAAAGATCGGCGCGGGTACGACCATGGATAGCTAATGCCTGAATGCCGGCTTGTTCAGCAATTTGTGCAATACGCAGACCATTTTTGTTTTGCCGATCGGCACCAGTGCGAATTTTCAGTGTGACTGGCACATCAACGGCATTAACCACAGCATCGAGAATCTCGCCGACCAGCTTTTCATGCGGTAACAAGGCTGAGCCGGCCATGGCATTACAAACTTTTTTCGCCGGACAGCCCATATTGATATCAATAATGTGCGCGCCCTGATCGACATTATGACGTGCGGCATCGGCCATCATTTTTGGATCGGCGCCGGCGATTTGCACACTGCGCGGTTCCGGTTCGCCGTCATGATTGGCGCGCAGCAACGATTTTTTGCTGGCCCATAATGCTTTATTGGCCGTGATCATCTCCGATACGGCCATACCAGCACCGAGCTTGCGGCATAGCTGCCGAAACGGCCGGTCGGTGACACCGGCCATTGGTGCCAGAAATAAATTATTGGGCAGAACGTAAGGGCCAATTTGCACAGTTTTAATCGCCATGACGGACACCTGATAACCGCATCCAGTCGTCAAACTGCTGCGCTTTCTGCATGCTGAAAAACGGCTGATAAGCATTGCTGACGATATCTGCCTGACTATCAAGAATGCCGGACAGCACAATATTACTGCCTTTATAGGTGAGTTCTGCAAATAACGGCGCCAACTGAATTAATGGCCCGGCCAGAATATTGGCCAGCAACAAATCACATTGCAACTGCGGGCAGGCATCAGGGAGATAGGTTTCAATGGTGACGTCATTTCGCCGTGCATTATCACGGGTAGCTTGCAGTGCTTGTGGATCGGTATCTACACCGATGACCCGTTCAGCGCCCAATAAAGCTGCAGCAATTCCCAGAATGCCACTGCCACAACCGTAATCAATAACGGTTTTGCCTTTAATATCGGCTTTATCCAGCCAGCGCAGACATAAAGCGGTAGTCTGATGGGTACCGGTACCAAATGCGAGACCGGGATCCAGCAAAATATTCACGGCATCGGCCTGCGGCGGCTGATGCCAGCTGGGCACGATCCACAACTTGTCGCCAAAGCACATTGGCTGGAAGTCATCCATCCAGGCGCGCTCCCAGTCTTTGTCTTCAACCGCTTCCATTTTGAACGGCGGTAATTCGCCAGTTATAAAGGGTTGAACGGCAGTACGCATATCCGCTTCGCTGGTCTTTGCATCAAACAGAGCGATAACCTGCGTAGCCGACCATAATGGCGTTTCACCGATTGGCGGCTCATAAATCGGCTGATCGGCATTGTCCTGAAAGGTTACCGCTGCTGCACCGGCCTCGCTTAAAGCGTCGGACAGTGCATCGGCAGCGTCAGGCGAGCTGTTGAAAATAAATTGAACCCAGGCCATCGTTGTGACGGCTTACAGGCCGAGCTTTTTCTCAAGATAGTGGATGTTGGTGCCACCGGCCTGGAAGTGCGTGTCACCCATAATGTCACGATGCAGTTCGACATTGGTTTTAATACCGTCGATACCGATTTCTTTTAATGCCGTTTGCATCCGCGAAATCGCTGATTCACGGGTATTGCCGTAAGCGATAAGTTTGCCAATCAATGAATCGTAATTGGGTGGCACACGGTAACCACTGTATAAATGTGAGTCCATACGAATACCAGCACCGCCCGGCGCATGATAATGCGTGACTACCCCGGGGCTGGGCATAAAGGTACGCGGATCTTCGGCATTGATCCGGCATTCAATAGCATGGCCGCGTATCATGATGTCTTCTTGTTTGACCGACAGCGGCAAACCGGAAGCGATCTTGATTTGTTCGGCAACCAAATCGATATCGGTGACCCGTTCAGTAACCGGATGCTCAACCTGAATCCGGGTATTCATTTCGATAAAGTAAAACTCACCGTCCTGATACAAAAACTCAAAAGTACCGGCACCGCGATAGCCAATCCGGACACAGGCATCAGCACAAATTTTACCCATGCGCTCACGCATTTCCTGGGTAATGCCCGGTGCTGGCGCTTCTTCAACGACTTTTTGATGACGACGCTGCATTGAGCAATCACGCTCGCCCAAATGAATGGCATTGCCATGTTCATCGGCTAAAACCTGAAACTCGATATGACGCGGGTTTTCCAGGAATTTTTCCATATAGACCATATCGTTACCAAATGCCGCTTTGGCTTCCGATTTGGTCAGAGCGATAGCATTTAACAAATGGGCTTCGCTGTGTACTTCGCGCATGCCACGGCCACCGCCACCACCGGCTGCTTTGATAATAATCGGATAACCAATTTCCCGGGCCAGCCGCATATTGGTTTGATCATCATTATCCAGCGGGCCGTCAGAACCGGGCACACACGGTACACCAGCCGTTTTCATTGCTTTAATAGCAGAAACTTTGTCGCCCATCAGCCGGATGGTTTCGGCGCGCGGGCCGATAAATACAAAACCACTTTGCTCAACACGCTCGGCAAAATCAGCGTTTTCTGACAAAAAGCCATAGCCGGGATGGATCGCTGTGGCATCCGTAATTTCAGCAGCGCTGATTAAGGCCGGAATATTCAGGTAACTTAAATTAGACGGTGCCGGACCGATGCAGACCGTTTCGTCGGCGAGCAGAACATGTTTCAAATCGCGATCCACATCAGAGTGAACCGCAACGGTTTTAATACCCAGTTCCCAGCAGGCGCGCAGAATGCGCAGCGCAATTTCGCCTCGGTTGGCGATAACAATTTTATCAATCATAGTAGAGGATTATCCGCAGTTTGGATCAGCATGGATGCCGGACAAAGCCGGCACAAGGCTTAAGCGATAACGAACAGCGGTTCGTCAAATTCAACCGGATGCCCGTCTTCGACTAAAATGGCTTTGACGGTGCCACTGCGATCTGCTTCGATCTGATTGAACATTTTCATCGCTTCAATAATGCAAATCACATCACCGGCGTTAACCTGTTGGCCAACTTCCACAAATGCAGCTGCATCAGGTGATGAAGACCGATAAAACGTGCCGACCATCGGTGACCGTTGGGCATTTGCTTCATGACTGGCTTTTTGTGCTGCTTTATTATCTGCTTCCGTCATTGCTGTACTGGCAGCGGTCGGCGCGGCAGGTGCGGGTGCATAACTTTGTGGTTGCGGTGCGTAATGTACCGGTGCCGAATTACTGTTACGGCTGATACGCACCGATTCTTCGCCTTCAGAAATTTCGATTTCGGCAACATCAGATTCTTGGATCAGATCAATCAGTTTTTTAATTTTACGAATATCCATGGATTAACCTTTGTTGATGTGGTGAATGGCTGCTTGCAACGCCAGAGAATAACCTTGTGCACCCAGACCGCAAATAACGCCCACCGCCAACTCCGAAAAATAGGAATGCTGGCGGAACGTCTCACGACGATGCACATTTGATAAATGTACTTCAATAAACGGAATATCGACCGCTGCCAGCGCATCACGCAGCGCAACGCTGGTATGAGTAAAAGCAGCAGGATTAATAATGATGAAGTCAGTCTGACCACGAGCCTGTTGCACGGCATCAACCAATTCATGTTCGGCATTGCTTTGCAGGGATTGCAGTTGATGACCGGCTTGTGTGGCAGCAGTTTGAAGTTGCTGGTTAATATCTTCCAGCGTGGTTGCGCCATAAATTTCAGGCTCACGCTGCCCCAGCAGATTGAGATTGGGGCCATGAAGCACTAAAATATTCGCCATTGAACCTGATCCGTTTATCGGTAACTCAAGGCGCGATTTTGCACCAGCGAGCAACATAAAGTCCAGTTTTTTGCGGAATCGGCGGTTTTTTGTCGCGAATGTCGCCGAAAAAGCGGGTTTCTCAAATTTGACTTACTGGCCGGCCAGTTGGGCCAGATGCGCAAGCATCTCGGTTGCTGATACATGGCCAATTAAGCGCTGCCCGGTATATTCCTGACCATCAGCGTTAAAAAATACCATGGTCGGCGGGCCAAATACTTTGAGCTGTTTCAGGATGGCCTGTTGATCCGACGTATTGTCGGTCAGGTCAACTTTCAGCAAAGTAAAATCATCAAGGGCCGCCAATACGGCCGGATCTTTAAATGTTGTTTGCTCCATGGTTTTACAATCAGTGCACCAATCCGCATAAAAATCCAGCATCACCGGCTGATTGGTTGTCGCCAGTGCCTGCTGTAATTCAGCTGGCGAATTGACCTGCGTAAAATCCAACGATGCTTCTTCTTGTACCGTGCCTGTTGCCAATGTCAGGTTTTTCAGCGGTTGCCATACTTGCTGGCCGCCACTGGCGGCGCCAATCATCAGCAAAATACCAAAAGTTAACCCTAGCAAACCAAGGCCCTTCCAGAATTTTTGCCAGCCGGTGGCATCGATGCCGAGACTTTCCAATGCGCCCAGATACACGGCGCAAATAATCAGCAGAGCAGACCACAAAGCCAACGTCAGACTAGGCGAGATTACCCTTGACATCATCCAGATTGCCAGCGCGACTAATAGCACGCCAAACACAGCTTTGATATTTTCCATCCAGTCGCCGGCTCGTGGCAGTAAACTGCCGGCCGATGTACCAATAATCAACAACGGAATACCCATGCCGATACTCATGGCAAATAATGCCGCGCCGCCCAGCAAAGGATCTGCATGTTGACTAATAAATAGCAATGCACCTGCCAGAGGCGGTGCTAAACAAGGCCCGACAATCAAACCGGATAACAGGCCCATTAAAGCGACGCTGACAAATTTACCGCCGCGTTGCTGATGGCTGATTTGATGCAGGCGCTGTTGCAGAAAATGCGGTAGCTGTAATTCGTAAAAACCAAACATCGATAAGGCCAACGCCAATAAAATCAGACTGAAGCCGCCAATGACCCAGAAATTTTGCAGTATGGATTGTAAGTTGCCGCCAAGTAGTCCGGTCATAACACCGGCTGCGGTGTAGGTCACTGACATCGCCAAAACATAAACCAGCGACAGCATAAAAGCGCGGCGGGTGGTCACAGAAGCACCTTCACCGACAATGATGCTCGATAAGATCGGGATCATCGGAAACACGCAAGGGGTAAATGCCAGCAACAGGCCTAAGCCCAGAAAACCTATCAGTATTTTGGGCAGATTATTGCTGGCGAGGCGTTCGGCGATGTTATCTTGCTGATCCGAGCTGCTATCGGTCTCCGTCGGCGTGAGTAACTCGCCGGGTGAGATCGATTGTGACGTGCTGTCCTTATTAATAGCCGGCAAATCCAGCTTAACCGTTTTGATTTCGGGCGGATAACAAATATTGAAGGTTTCTGAACACCCCTGATAACGCACTTCAAGATTAATGGTCTGCGCTGCATCAGGCCTTTCAAGTGGCACACTGAGCAACAGATCCTGATGGTATACCTCGGTTAAGCCGAAATATTCATCTCGTTTATTTTCGCCTTCGGGCAAATTCAGTGAAGTGATTTTGACGGCATTGTTATCGGTAATACGTGCTTCGATTTTGTTGCGATACAGATAATTACCGTCAGCGATCTGCCAGCCAATGTGCAGGTGTCGCGGGTCTTTAACATCAGCTGAAAAACGAAAGGCTTCATCAACAGCCAACGGTTCATCACTGCCGGCAAAACCCAGTTGTTCGAGGACGCTGTCGCGGCCCTGTGCACTGAGGCTGGTTAATAACAGTAAAAAAATAACAATCGATCGCATAAATCCTCAGGCGCGCTGAAATACTGGTATATGACTATTTTAGCAGGCCATTGTTACATGGGCTCCTTTATGCGGGGTGTCATGTTGTCTTTAAACTGTAATAATTGGCATCCTTTTAACGGTGACACGGGTGCCTTGTGGAAATTAAAACCATACATAAACTTGAAAAACAGGCCTTTAAAAAAAGTCACAGTGAAATAGCCCGCATTGGTGCGGCGCTGTTCTTTCTGGCGGCTGTTCTGGTTTTCAGCTTTGCCACCAGCGGTGGTGTTCCCAATAATTTATTTCTGGCGATTGCCGCGGTATTCGGTGCCTATATGGCAATGAATATCGGCGCAAACGATGTTGCCAATAATGTTGGACCGGCAGTAGGTTCAAAAGCGCTGACCATGGGCGGCGCAATTGTTATCGCCATGATTTTTGAGGCATCCGGGGCCTTTATCGCCGGTGGTGATGTGGTGTCTACGATTAAAAACGGCATCATTGATATCAATGGTTTCGGTGGCAACACAGAGGAATTCGTCTGGGCCATGATGGCGGCGTTACTGGCTGCGGCGTTGTGGTTGAATCTGGCGACATTTGCCGGCGCACCGGTATCGACAACACATTCTATTGTCGGTGGTGTGATGGGCGGCGGGATCGCTGCTGCGGGCTTCAGTATTGTCGATTGGGGCACCATGGGTGCAATAGTCAGTTCCTGGGTGATTTCGCCATTGCTGGGCGGGGTGATTGCTGCCGGGTTTTTGCTGGCGATCAAAAAAACCATTATTTTCCGCGACGATAAAGTTAACGCTTCCTACAAATGGGTGCCAGTCTATGTCGGCGCGATGGCCTGGGCATTCTCGACCTATCTGATTATCAAAGGCCTTTCCAAAGCATGGCCGAATTTACTGCAAGCAGTTAACTGGTTGCCGCTGATTGAGCTGGAAATCACCAGAAAACCGGCTTTTATGACAGCTTTTATAATCGGTCTGGTAATTGGGCTGGTTACTTATACGCTGGTAAAACGTAGTTTGCGGCGCAAGTTGGCAAATATGCAAAATGACAGGGCCAGCGTTAATAAATTATTTACCATTCCACTGATTTTTGCTGCGGCGCTGCTGAGTTTTGCTCATGGTGCCAATGATGTGGCCAATGCTATTGGACCGCTGGCAGCCATTAATGATGCCATTATGATAGGCGGTATCACTGCACAAGCCGGAATACCTCTTTGGATCATGGCGGTTGGTGCGCTGGGTATTGCCATTGGTTTGGGATTATATGGTCCGCGTCTGATCCGGACAGTGGGCGGGGAAATTACCGAACTGGATCAAATGCGGGCTTATGCGATTGCGATGGCGGCAGCCCTGACCGTCATTGTCGCCAGTCAACTGGGTTTGCCGGTTTCCACGACGCATATTGCTATCGGCGGTGTATTTGGTGTTGGTTTCTTGCGTGAGTGGCTGGACGAGTCCAATAAGTTGGAACGTATCATCCGCAAAGAAAAAACCGAGTTAAAAGATGAAAAACAACAACTCAAGGCCTTGCGAGGCGAGTTAAAAGCATTGCAGAAACAAGGCAATAAAAGCGTTGAGGAATATCAGCGTATCACCAAACTATACCGTCTGATAGACGAAGAATCAGACGCTATCAAAAAAGCTAAGAAGCAACTGAAAAAAGAGCAGAAAAATCTGTTTGTTAAACGCGATATGGTGAAAAAAATTATCACTGCGTGGATTATTACGGTGCCTTCTGCTGCGGTGATTTCTGCAATGGTGTTTTATATGATTCGCGGCATTATGATGTAAACAATTTGTCATCTGCCGGTCATAAATCGGCAGCATGATAGGGTGATGACAAAAAATCGGTCCATATCATGTTAGCAAAGCTGAAAGCGTTTCCTGAAGCCGTACGCCAATATCTGGTGGTTACACTTAGTTATTGGGCATTTACGGTTTCGGATGGGGCTTTGCGGATGCTGGTGGTGTTGTATTTCCATCAGCTGGGTTACAGTCCGCTGGAAGTCGCCATGCTATTTGTGCTCTATGAGTTTTTTGGCATTGTCACCAATCTGACTGGCGGCTGGCTGGCGGCGCGGCTCGGCCTCAATATCACATTACATGCTGGTTTATTGTTACAGATTATGGCTCTGGCAATGCTGCTGGTGGATCCAGCCTGGCTGACGGTGGCCTATGTCATGGTGGCGCAGGCCATATCGGGTATCGCCAAAGATCTCAACAAAATGAGCGCCAAATCCAGCATCAAAATGCTGGTTCGCGATGATCAGCAATCTACACTATATAAATGGATTGCCCTGTTGACGGGCTCAAAAAATGCGCTGAAAGGCATTGGCTTTTTTGTCGGTGCCGCTTTGTTATTCTGGCTCGAATTTCGCGGTGCCATTATGGTGTTGGCCGTTGTCCTGGCGCTGGTTTTACTCTGGAGTATCAAGGTCTTACAACGGGATTTGGGCCGCAGCCGTTTTAAACCTAAATTCCGTGATGTGTTATCCAAAAGTCCGGCGGTCAACCGGCTGTCGGCAGCGAGGTTTTTTCTGTTTGGCTCACGGGATGTCTGGTTTGTCGTGGCATTACCTGTGTTCTTACATGCCCAATTGCAATGGCCCAGCATTTATGTTGGCGCGCTGTTGGCGGCGTGGGTAATAGGTTATGGCATTATTCAGGCAATGGCACCCAAATTGACCGGCTTATCCAGACAGCATGCGCCGGATGGCTACCAAGTATGGTTATGGTCATTGCCATTAATGGTATTGCCGTTGTTAATCGCTGCCGCTGTTTATTGGCAAGTTGCGATATTGTGGGCGCTGACGGTGGGTCTGCTGATTTACGGGGTATTATTTGCCATTAACTCGGCAGTACACTCTTATTTGATTGTCTCCTACGCTGCTGCTGATGGCGTATCGCTGGATGTCGGTTTTTATTACATGGCCAATGCTGCCGGTCGTTTAGTGGGAACGCTGTTATCCGGCTGGATTTATCAGTCGGCCGGTCTGGCGGCCTGTTTGCTGGTGTCGGCATTGATGATCGCCGCTGCCAGTATTATTTCAAGATTGTTACCGCGTCAGACTGTGTTCTGATGCGGTTTACCGTATTGTTATCATTTTGTCATATTTGGCAGGTAAGCTTTTTGCTAGTAAATGATCAGGAAGGAATTTATGGCAACGACGGTACTACTGGTCGAGGATGACGCGGCGATCCGCGATATGTTGAGCTTCAGTTTAAAACAATCGGGTTTTGTCTGTGAGCCGGCCAAAGATGCTGAGCAGGGTCTCGAATGGCTGAAAAATCAGCAGCCGGATATGATTTTATTGGACTGGATGTTGCCGGGCATTGATGGCATTGAGTTCATCCGCCGGTTGCGGGCCAATGAGTTTCTGGCATCCATTCCCGTGATTATGCTCACCGCAAAAGGTGAGAGTGAAGATATGGTCAAGGGTCTCAGTGTTGGTGCAGATGACTATATCAACAAACCGTTTTCCCCACCGGAGCTGATTGCGCGTATCAAAGCGGTACTGCGTCGTTGCCGTCCGCTGGGTGATGATGGGCAGAAACTGCAATTCGGTGAGCTGGTTCTCGATACCAAAAGTCATCGTGTCAGTGTCAATGGGGAGCGCATTGATTTAGGCCCGACCGAATTTCGCCTGCTGCACTTTTTTATGAAAAATCCTGAGCGTGCTTATAACCGTTCGCAATTGCTGGATTTTGTCTGGGGCGACACGGTGTATATAGAAGAGCGTACCGTTGATGTACACATCCGTCGTCTGCGTAAAGCATTAGAACCAACCGGCCATGACCCGCTGGTGCAGACAGTGCGCGGTGTCGGTTATCGTTTTTCAGTTGAATAGCAGGACGCTGTCATGTCATGGGATTACTGGCGTCTTATCACGCTGATCAGTCTGGCTGGTTTTGCCGGTCTGGTGCTTGGCGAAATGATGACGTTTCTGTTTGCTGCAACGTTGCTCTACTTGCTTTGGTTACAAAAGCAGTGGTTCGACTTACGCGACTGGCTTAATAAACCGAAAAAAAATCCGCCGCCCTCGGCAGAAGGGGTGATTGATGATGTCTGCGGGCAAATCGAGCGGATGCGTGCCCAGAACAGTAACCGCAAAAAAAAGCTGACCGGCTACCTGAAGCGCTTCAAAAAGGCGACTGCCGCACTGCCTGACGGTATTGTAGTGATGGGCGAATTTGGTCAGGTTGAGTGGGCCAATCTTTCTTCAAGGGAGCTGCTCGGTATTCACTGGCCGCGCGATGCGAAATTACGGGTCAGTAATTTGTTGCGGGCGCCGGCCTTCCATAAACTTCTGGCCACGCCAGTCAGTGAAAACCAGACAGCACTGATTGAATCACCGATGAATGAGGCGATTCAACTCGAGGTCAAAGTCGTTGAGTATGCCAATAAAGACCGTTTATTGATCGCCCGGGATGTCAGCCATACGATAAAGCTGCAACGCATGCGGCGGGATTTTGTGGCCAATGTGTCGCATGAGTTGCGCACGCCGCTGACTGTTTTAAAAGGTTATCTGGAAAGTTTTGATGAGCATAGCGATCCAGCAATGTGGCAACATGCGCTGCCGGTCATGCAGCAGCAAACACAGCGCATGCATCTGATGATTAAGGATTTGCTGGCACTGTCACAGCTGGAAACCGGTGAAAAGCCGCTGCAGCACCGGCCCACAGATGTCTGCAAATTACTGCAAAGTGTTATTGATGATGCCAAAAGACTGGAATCATTCCGTGATCAGCAATTGCTATTAAAATGTTCCAGTGAAAAATGGCTGCTGGCCGATGCTGATGAACTGCGCAGTGCCATTTCAAATCTGGTCTTTAATGCAGTCAAATACACACAAGCCGGTTCGGAAATCACAGTCAGCTGGTTAGTCGAGAATGCGGATTGTGTTATTGAAGTGACTGATAATGGTGACGGTATTGCCAGTCATCATCTGGAGCGTTTAACCGAGCGGTTTTATCGTGTTGATAATGGCCGGGATCGTGAAAATGGTGGAACAGGTCTGGGACTTGCGATTGTCAAACATGTTTTGAGTCGACATAAAGGACGTCTGGACATTATCAGTGAGCTGGGTGAAGGCGCGACGTTCAGATGTGTGTTTCCACTGACGCAATCTATTGCTGTTACCAGTGTCTGAAACAGCCAGATATCCGGAAATAAAAACAGAGACACTTAACCCTTTGGTTTGATCCGGTTTAATACCGCACTTCCATCCAAGCATTTTTTAAGGACTTATCATGGCCATCAATCAACATATTTCGCAGAAGTTTGAAAAGCAGCTAGAGGATATCCGTTCCCAATTACTGGCGATGGGCGGGTTGGTTGAGCAACAGGTTAATGATGCAATGAAAGCTTTGTTAACTGGCGATGCGGAGTTAGCGCGAAAAGTCATGAGTGGTGATGAAGAAGTAAATCACTACGATATCAAGGCTGATGAAAGTTGCTTCAATATTATTGCCATGCGCCAGCCTACCGCCAGCGATTTACGTCTGGTTACAGTGGTCTCCAAAGCTATTTCAGATCTGGAGCGGATTGGTGATGAAGCGGTACGGATTGCCCGCATGGCACTGAATTTGTCAGAAAAAGACCGGCCGAAAAAGAATTACCGTGAATTAAAGGCATTGGGCAAACACGTTGAAGAAATGCTGCACAATGCTCTTGATGCATTTGTCAGACAAGATGTGACACTGGCTCTGGAAGTCGCGCGTGAAGATCACAGTGTCGATGAAGAATACGAAAGTTTATTGCGTCAGCTGATGACGTATATGATGGAAGACCCGCGGAAAATCAGTCGTTCCATCGACATGATGTGGTCGGCGCGGGCATTGGAGCGAATTGGTGATCACTCACGAAATATTGCCGAATACACTATTTATATGGTCGAAGGTAAAGATGTCCGGCATTTAAGTGTCGATAATATGGAAAAAGTGGTTAAAGGCGAATAAACGTTTCTCTCGGAACGATGCCTGGCCTGCACTCCGGTGCAGGCTTTTTTTTGTCTGCGGTATGGCTAATCCACTGCGTTTTAAGCGTGGCATCTGCCCGCTGAGTCAGGCAGAATGAAGATATTATTTTCAAGTAGTTGTTTATGGAATCTGATAACGAAACCGAAGAAGTTCTGGCCGCCGTCGATTTGGGGTCGAACAGTTTTCATATGATCATTGCCCGGTTACGGGACGGCCAGTTTCAGATCATGGATCGGCTGCGGGAAATGGTACAACTGCGCGCAGGCCTTGATAAAAACAATATTCTCTCCGAAGAAGCCCAGCTCAGGGCCATTACCTGTCTGGAACGGTTTGGCGAACGTATTCGGGATTTGCCGCACGGCAAAGTGCGTGTGGTCGGTACCAATACCTTGCGAATTGCTGAAAACAGTCGCGATTTTTTGCGCCGTGCCCGTCGGGCACTCGGCCATCAGATAGAAATTGTGACCGGCGAAGAAGAGGCGCGTTTGATATATCTGGGCGTTGCCCGATCGCTGGCTTTTGATAATCAGCGCCGACTGGTGATGGATATTGGTGGTGGCAGCACCGAATTTATTATTGGCGAGGGCCTTAACGGGCTGATGCGTGAAAGTCTGGAAATGGGCTGTGTCAGTTTTAGCCAGCAGTTTTTTGCCGATGGTCATATCTCACAGTTACAAATGCAATCAGCTTTGCTGGCTGCGGCGATTCGATTACGCTCAATTCAACGGCCTTATCAGCGTATGGGCTGGACTGATGCGGTCGGTGCATCGGGCACTATTCGCAGTGTCGCCGATATTGTCACCGCGCAGGGCTGGAGCGAAAACGGGGTCATTACCAATGCAGCACTCGATAAATTAATTGAAGCGCTGCTGGCCGCCGGTCATCAGGACAAAATCGATTTGCAGGGTTTAAGTCCTGAACGCAAAAATGTGTTGCCTGCGGGTGTTGCCGTACTGAAAGCCGCTTTTGACCGGCTTAAAATCGAACGGATGATTGTCTCAGACGGTGCGCTGCGAGAGGGCCTGCTTTACGATTTGCAGGGTCGGATCCAGCATGATGATGAGCGTGAGCGCACGGTGCTGGCTTTGGCGCGGCGCTATCAGATTGATGAAGCGCATGCTGCGCGGGTCAGTCAGATGGCCAGCCAGTTTTTTGAGCAGGTGGCGGCTGACTGGCAGCTGAGCAGTGACGATCATTTGTACAAATTGCAGTGGGCGGCGCAGATGCATGAAGTGGGACTGGCGATTTCCCATTATCAATATCATAAGCATGCAGCCTATCTGGTCGCACACTCCGATATGCCCGGGTTCTCCCGTGAAGAGCAACACGCCTTAGCGGCGATGATGCGCGGGCAGCGACGTTCAATCCCGAAAAAGAAGCTCATCCTGCTGTCTGAAGAGTTGCAATTACCGACGCTACGGCTGATGATTTTACTGCGATTGGCGCTGGTATTTAACCGTGGCCGCAGTGAGCAGACTGATACCTATGTGCAGCTGACAGTGACTAAAAAAGGGTTGCGATTAACGCTGCCTGAGGGCTGGCTCAGTGAACACCCGTTGACCGAAGCTGATTTAAAGCAGGAAAAGAAATATCTGAAAGCCATCAATGTCCGTTTAAAAATCAGCTGATTGCAACCTTTTTGAGGCCGGCGGTCTGCTGATGGGAGGAGGTGTTGGATGAGTCGAATAGGGTGGTCATTAATCAGTTTGTTGTTCTCACCGATGGCATTGGCGACACCGCTAATCTGGGAGGCTGACAATGGCGATACGCTGCAGTTAACGCAATTGGTGAACGGCGAATTCTGGGCCAGTCTGACCTTAAGTGATTCCCATACTGCGAGTTTTGCTGATAATGAACTTATTTTGCTGCAACTCGATACGCAGCAGCCGGTATCACTGGTACATGGTCTGCGCAGTTGTGGATCGCCGGCGCGGCCACCGCAACAGATCGATTATCAATTCAGCCAGCAAGATGACAGCTGGTTTCTGGAAAGCCGGCGGCCTTCTGCGCCGTTGCCAGCAGGTTTTGTTATTAAAGACAGCGATTATCCAATAATACCGTCAGATCGCCGGGCTTTTGTGGTCGACTTTCCTTTGCAAACGGAAGCAGCGCTGCTCTGGCCGCAGTGGCAATCAGCCGATACCATCACCATTCGCTACAGTCTCGATAACGGCACGCCGGTGTCGGTCACATTTGATCTAAACCAGCCTTAGCAAACCAAACGGTTAACACTGAATTTATGGCATTTACAGTACCGGCGCGGGATATACCGTAAAATTTCGCCGGCCGTCATGTTAATCTGCGGCTTAATGATTTATCGGGTTTGTTAATGGAACACATCACCACTTCGCTGCTCAGTGCCTTTTTGCTCGGTTTATTCAGTACGGCGCATTGCATTGCCATGTGTGGTTCAGTAATCGGCGCACTGACGCTGAGCTTGCCGGCCAGTGTCCGACAATCCCCGAAAGCGATGCTGCCCTATGTGTTTAATTACAATCTTGGCCGGATAATCAGTTACACGGTGGCCGGCCTGCTGGTGGCCGCTTTGGTGTCACCACTCAACGATATTGGCGGTCTGGACTGGCTGCGCTATTTATCGGTGATATTCATGATCGCCATGGGGTTGTATTTAGCCGGTTGGCTGCCCCGTTTTGCGCATATCGAAAAAATCGGCACGCCGATCTGGCGATTTTTACAACCACTCGGTCAAAAATGCCTGCCGGTCAAATCACTTAAACAGGCGTTTGCTTTTGGTGCGGTCTGGGGTTGGTTGCCTTGTGGTCTGGTCTATGCGGCATTAGTGATGGCCGCGACCAGCGGTGATGTCGTTACCGGGGGAATGACCATGCTGGCATTTGGCCTCGGTACGTTGCCGGCCGTGATGGGCGCCGGTTTGTTTGTCGGATTTTTAAGCGGTATTGCCCGTAATATCTGGTTTCGCCGCGCGGCCGGCATACTGATTATTGTCATGGCGATTGCGGTGTTAATCACACCTTCTTTGTTATTGCAGGATCACACGCAGCATCAACACAGCAGCGAGGCGCATTAATCATGGCCTTACCTGAGTTGATTGGTCAATCACCGGCGATAACCCATATTCAACGGTTATTGCCGATGATTGCACTCAGCGATGCCAGCGTCTTGATCAGTGGTGAAACCGGCACCGGTAAAGAACTTATCGCGCAAACGCTGCATCAGTTAAGCCGTCGTCACGATAAGCCTCTGGTGACGATTAACTGCGCCGCGTTGCCATTGCAGGATGCCGAAGTGGATTTGTTTGGCCGGGCTGATGCCAACGGCGAAATCATTGAAACCGGCCGTTTGCTGGCTGGCGAAACCGGCAGTGTTTTTCTTGATGAGGTAGATGCGCTGCCAATGGCTTTGCAGGCGAAGGTGCTGCGGTTTTTGGAAGCCGGTGAATGTCAGCTGCCGGGCAGTCATAAGCTGCATATTATTGATGCAAGGATTATTGCCGCGACCAGTGCCGATTTACCGGCCTTGGTTAAAGCCGGCCAATTTCGCGCCGATTTATATTATCGCTTGCAGGTGGTGCCGGTTGAATTACCGCCGCTGCGAGAGCGTAAAGACGATATTGGCTTGCTGGCCACATATTTTGCCAATCAATTTGCCAGGGGCAACGCGCCATTGCGCTTTGATAAAGCGCTTATCCAGCAACTGCAAAAATATGCCTGGCCGGGTAATGTTCGCGAGTTATCAAATTTATGTCAGCGGCTGAGTCTGCTGATGCCGGGTAAATTGCTGCGCAGTGAGGATTTACCTGCCGAAATGCAAAACCCGACAAAAAGTGCGACCGTTTTTCAGTTACCCGATGATGGGATTGATTTGGCGCAGCTGGAGCTGGATTTGATAGAGCAGGCTTTGGAAAAAACGGCCGGTAACCGTTCCAAAGCAGCCAGATTATTGGGGATCAGTCGTGATACTTTACTGTATCGGATGCAAAAATATGGTTTATCGGAATAGCCTGACCGGCGGGTGCGGTATCGGCTACGAGCAGGTACACTAGCGGCACTAAAAACCAAGAGAAAATCGCTTATGAAACAGTATCTGGATCTGCTGCGGGATGTGATGGCAAACGGCGTTGATAAAGGCGATCGTACCGGCACTGGCACCCGAAGTGTATTTGGCCGGCAGGTACGGTATGACCTTGCTGAAGGCTTTCCACTGCTGACCACCAAAAAGCTGCATATCCGCAGTATTTTGCATGAGTTGTTATGGTTTTTAAGCGGTGAAACCAATATCCGTTATTTGAAGGAAAACGGCGTGTCGATTTGGGATGAGTGGGCGACACCAGAGGGTGAGTTAGGTCCGGTATATGGTGCGCAGTGGCGCAACTGGCAGGGCGCCGATGGCAAAACCTATGATCAGATATCGGCACTCGTTGACGGCTTAAAAAATAATCCTGACAGTCGCCGGCATATTATTAACGGCTGGAATGTTGCCTTGCTGCCCGATGAAAAACAAAAACCCTGGGAAAATGCTGCTGCCGGCAAAATGGCCTTGCCCCCGTGTCATGTGCTGTACCAGTTTTATGT
>CAYYRO010000002.1:23410-51856 GCA_964474075.1 uncultured Methylophaga sp. | reverse complement strand
CAAATCTGGATGATGAATCGCTGCGTGACGAAAAAGTAAAAGTATTGAAGGCTATCCGGCCGATCACTTCCGATATCGTCGATGAACATGCTTTCCGCGGTCAGTATGCCGCCGGTGAAGTTAATGGTAAGGCGGTGCCCGGTTATCTGGATGACGAGGAAGTGCCTAAAGACAGTGTCACCGAAACCTATGCGGCGATGAAGATTTATATCGATAACTGGCGCTGGCGCGGTGTGCCGTTTTACCTGCGTACCGGTAAATGCATGCCAGAATCGAAAGCGATGATTGCCATTCGCTTCAAAAAGCCACCACAGGAATTGTTTAAAGACACCGAGATCGGTGACAGCCACGCCAACTGGATTGTCATGGGTCTGCAACCGGACAATACCCTGCGTATTGAATTGCAATCCAAAGAACCAGGGCTTGAGCTGACATCACATACCGTGGCTCTGGAAACCGTTGAAACCGACGATAACAAACATAAATTAGATGCTTATGAAGCGCTGATCCTGGATGCTATCCAAGGTGATCGTTCGCTGTTTCTGCGCTCAGATGAAGTTAATCTGGCCTGGAAAGCTGTCGATCCGATTCTGGAAAAATGGTCACAGGACAAATCGCATATTGCCACTTACCCGGCCGGCAGCTGGGGACCAGAAGGTGTTAGCAAGCTGCAGGACAGTACCTGTCACGCTTGGCGTAATAATATCTAAAGCCTTTGACTCAAAAAAAAGCCGGCATCAGCCGGCTTTTTTTATGCGGCCAGAAATGACAAATTCAGCTCAGTGCTTCACCCATGTCCAACTGCATTTCTGATCTCAGCGTCTGCCGCCAGGCAGGCGCGCCTTGCGGAAGTAACAGCACCACTGTTGAGCCCATATTAAAACGACCCATTTCAGCACCTTTGGCTAATTGAATATTATCGTTCTGATATTGCCAGTCGCGGATGTACTTGCCATACGGCGGTGTGATCTCACCGTCATGCCAGACGGTTTGCATACTGCCGACAAAAATCGCGCCCACCAAAACCATTGCCATCGGTCCAAAATCGGTTTCAAAAATCGTCACCAGCCGTTCATTACGAGCAAATAAACGTGGCACCCCACGCGCCGTGCGTGGATTTACCGAAAACAGTTTGCCCGGTACATATCGCATATACTGCAAACGACCCGCGCATGGCATATGGATGCGGTGATAATCACGCGGCGACAAATAAATCGTCGCAAACTGGCCGCCGACAAAATGTTCCGCCATCGCCGTATCATTGCCGAGCAATTCAGCCACACTATAATCCTGTCCCTTGGCCTGGATGATCCGTCCGCCCTGAATATCACCTATCTGACTGATATTGCCATCCACCGGTGATAGCAGTTCACTGGCCGCCAGCGGCCGGACTTCCGGTCGTAAAGCGCGGGTAAAAAAAGCATTAAAATGTTCAAAGGCATTAATATCCTGCTGCTGTGCCAGAGACATATCGACCTGAAATTGTTTGATAATGATTTTAATCATGGCATTTTTCAGCCAGGGCCAACGACAGCGACATAAACGATGCATCAGCTTTGATAATGTATGCTGCGGCAACAGGTGTTGTGGCCAGGTAAGCCATTTATCAATGTTGGAAACGGCTGCAGCCGGTGCAGCCTTATCAGATGAATGCGGCAAAGTAACCCCTTTCGTGTGCAATCCAAGCTTGTCATAATCAGGCTTTAGAACTTATTTATGTTTCATATCCACCATTGCGAACATCATGGACCACCAACAGTCGATATGAAAAACAAATTAAGTCCAAACCAATCAGGTCAGGAGTATAACAAGCCATGAAGCGTTCACTAATGTTGTTACTAATGTTTTGTTTAACCAGTTTGTCGCTGCAGGCTGCTGAAAACGCTAGTGCCATTGGCAAGTATTATGAAATTGAAGAAGCTTTTACCATCAATTTTCTACGACAAAGTGAACAACAAGCCCGCTATTTACAAATTAGAGTGGCGCTAAAATCCGATGATCCCGAAATCATCCAAAGCGCTCAGACTCACTTACCGATGATTCAGGACAGCCTGCGAATTTTATTTGCCGATCAGGATATGGCCAAAATAAACAGTATCGAGGGTCGTGAGGCGTTGCAACAAGAAGCCTATGAAGTCATCAACGCGATTTTCGAAAGTGAAATCAATAACAGCAATCTAGAAAAGGTATATTTCACTACCTTCCTATGGCAATAAGCAGGCACGCTAATTGCTTTGAATTCATCAAGTCACAGGATAATTACGCATGGCCGAACAAAAAGACGACATAGAGATCAAACAAGGTATTGGCAAAAAAAAGCTGATGCTGGGGATTATTATTGTGGTGATCCTGCTGGCAGCAGGATTAGCAGCTGCGTTCTTTTTAGGCGGCAGTGATACTGACAAAGAAACAACAGAAACCGCTGAAGCACCTAAAGCTGCGCCAATTTACTATGAAGTAAAAGATCCGTTTATTGTCAATTTCGCCAAGCAAAGTAATGATGCCGTTCGTTATCTGCAAATCAAAATGAAGATCATGGCCCGCAATCAACAGGCGATCGACGATTTTGTGACGCATGAGCCAGCCATTGTTCATGAATTACTGCTGTTGTTCTTCAGTCAAAATTATGACGATCTGAATACCAGCGAAGGTACCCAGGCATTGCAAAAAGCCACCTTAGAGACCATCAATCAGCAGCTGGCAACGCTGGCTGATAATCAGGAAGGGCTGGAAGCCGTGTACTTCACCAGTTTGGTCATGCAATAACCATGGCCGTCCACGATATTCTCTCCCAAGATGAAGTCGATGCGCTGCTGAGCGGGCTTGGCGACGGCGATCTGGAAACCCAAAAACAGGATCTGGACGAACACGGCAAACCGCGTCGTTATGATTTTGGCAACGAAGAACGGATTATTCGTGGCCGGATGCCAACGCTGGAAATGATCAACGAACGTTTTGGCCGTTACCTGCGAATCAGTCTTTTTAACATGTTGCGCCGCTCGGCAGAAATCTCTGTCAGTGGTGTACAGGTAATGAAATTTTCTGAGTACGTGCACACGTTGTTTGTGCCGACCAGTCTGAATCTTATTCAATTACAGCCACTGCGTGGCACCGGCCTTATCGTCTTTGAACCGAAGCTGGTATTTACCCTGCTCGATAACTATTTTGGTGGTGAAGGCCGCTTTCCGGCACGTATTGAGGGTCGTGAATTTACCGCGACTGAACTGCGGGTCATTCGCATGGTGCTGAACTTGTGCTTTGAAGATTTAACCGAAGCCTGGTCACCCGTAATGCCGGTTAATTTTGAATTTATCAATCACGAAGTCAATCCGCAGTTTGCCAATATAGTCAGCCCCAGTGAAGTGGTGGTGATTTCCACCTTTCATATTGAGCTCGATGGCGGTGGTGGTGATTTACACATCACTTTGCCCTACTCGATGCTCGAGCCCATTCGGGAATTACTGGATACCGGTCTGCAAAGTGATCGCAGCGCCGATGATGGCCGCTGGGGCCGGGCCATGCGTGAAGAACTGATGATTGCTGAAGTGCAGTTATCCTCGACGCTGGCAAAAACAAGATTGAGTTTAGAGCAGGTCCGCCAGTTAAAAGTCGGCGATATTATTCCCATTGAAATGCCCAAAGAAGTGGTTGCCATGGTGGAAGATGTGCCGATGTTTCGTGCAACTTATGGCGAACATAACGATAAAGCGGCCCTGAAAATTTCCAAGATCATTGAACATCCCAAAGATCCGACACCCAATTACCAGCTGAAAAAGGTAAGCCAAAAATGAGTGAAGACAGCAAACAATCCGATCAGGATCTGGCCGACGAATGGGCGGCTGCTCTGGAAGAACAAACTGACGATACCAACGCAGATGACGATTGGGCCTCTGCCATGGCAGAGCAGGCTGATGCAGAAACCAAGGATGAAGCGCCAAAACCGGATGCCAAAACGGCGCCGATGGCCAAACTTGATGACAGTGGTAAACCGCGCGGTGACGTTAATTTGGATATGGTACTGGATATTCCGGTCACCATTTCAATGGAGATCGGCCGTACCCGCATCAGTATCCGTAATTTGCTGCAGCTCAGTCAGGGCTCGGTGGTGGAACTGGATCGTTTAGCCGGTGAGCCAATGGATGTACTGGTTAACGATACCCTGATTGCTCACGGTGAAGTGGTTGTGGTCAACGATAAATTTGGTATCCGTCTGACCGATGTGATTAGCCCCGCCGAACGCATTAAAAAATTACGATGAGATTTCTGTTTTTAATTTTTGGCGGCCTGCCCGTTCTGGCAGTTGCCGAGACCGCCCAGCGCGAAGCGCCGGGCGTCGATGCCGGTAATTTATTACAAACCTTGTTTGGCTTATTGCTGGTGTTAGCTTTGATTGTGGCGATGGCCTGGCTGATGAAACGCAGTCAGCAGTGGCATGGCATCGGTCAGCAGCAATTCAAGGTCATCGCTGCCCTGCCGCTGGGACCGCGGGAAAAGGCCGTCTTACTACAAGTCGGCGAGCAACAACTCTTAGTCGGTGTTACGCCACAAAACGTCAATTTACTGACCACGCTGGAACAACCGCTGGATTTAACCAGCAATCAGCAAAACACGGTATTTGCCAATAAATTCAAACATTTCATGCAGCAGCAACGGAACAAGTAATGCGTGTTTTACTGACTTTTTTATTGTTATTTAGTCCGTTGCTGGCGATGGCCGATCCGGGTATACCGGCATTGACGCTGACGACGGACGAGGATGGCGGTCAAAGCTACTCGCTGTCGCTGCAAATTCTGGCATTAATGACGGTGCTGACGTTATTGCCAGCCGCCCTGCTGATGATGACCTCATTTACCCGGATTATTATCGTGCTGGCTATTTTGCGTCAGGCGATGGGCGTACAGTCCACCCCATCCAATCAAATTCTGATTGGTCTGGCATTATTTCTGACTATTTTTATCATGCATCCGGTGTTTGGCAGCGCTTATGAAAATGGCGTCAAACCTTACATGGATGGTGATATGGAAGCCACCGAAGCCGTCGAAGCTGTCAGCGGTCCGTTCCGGGATTTTATGATTGCCCAGACCCGGGAAAGTGATATTGAGTTGTTTGCCGAAATCGGTGGTTATCCGGCATTACAATCGGCCGAAGATGTGCCGTTTAGTCTGCTGCTGCCGGCTTTCGTAACCAGCGAATTGAAAACCGCTTTTCAGATTGGCTTTTTGATTTTTGTGCCATTTCTTATCATTGATTTGGTGGTGGCCAGTGTGTTGATGGCCATGGGTATGATGATGCTGTCACCAATGATTATTTCGCTGCCATTCAAGCTGATGTTATTTGTGCTAATTGATGGCTGGGCACTGCTGATGGGCACGCTGGCATCGAGTTTTTATATTTAGCTATGACACCTGAAACCGTTATCACCGTAATGCATCAGACGCTGGAAGTTATTATCCTGCTGATTATCGTTATTTTAATGCCGGCGTTGCTCGCGGGTTTGCTGGTCAGTATGTTTCAGGCAGCAACGTCCATTAACGAACAAACGCTGAGCTTTATCCCCAAATTATTGGTGACGATTCTGGTGCTGATGTTCGCCGGCCCCTGGATGCTGAATCTGGTGACCAATTATGCGCTGCGTATATTCGAAAACATTCCCTACCTTATCGGCTAATCGATGAGTTTTTCGCTGGCAGAACTCAGCGCTATTATCGGCAGTTATTTATGGCCGTTCATCCGCATTGGCGCCATGCTGATGGCGGCACCGATTTTTAGTGCCAATTACATCAATGCCCGTTTCCGTTTGTTACTTGCGATGGTCATCACCATGGTGGTGGTGCCAACCATAAACACCCCGATGCCTCAGGTCACGGCCATCAGCGGCGATGGTTTATTGCTGATCATCCAGCAAATCCTTATCGGTGTCTGCTTAGGCTTTATGCTGCAATTATTGTTCAACGCTTTCATTATTGCCGGCCAGGTCATTGCCATGCAGATGGGGCTGGGTTTTGCATCGCTGGTAGATCCACAGAATGGCCAGACCGTGCCGGTCATCAGTCAGTTTTATCTTATTTTTGTCAGCCTGATCTTTGTCAGTATTAATGGTCATCTGGTGCTGATTCAGGTGCTGGCCGAAAGTTTTATCACGTTACCGGTCGGTAGTGGCGGCCTTGCCATAGAATCCTATCGCGATATTGCCCTGCTCGGTAGCTGGATGTATTCCGCAGCAATTCTGATTGCATTACCGGCCATTGGCTCGCTGACCATGGTCAATCTGGGCTTTGGTATTTTGTCACGGGCTGCGCCGCAAATCAGTCCCTTTTCCATCGGCTTTCCGATGAGCATTATTTTGGGATTTGTCATTATGCTGGTGACCTTGCCACTGGTCGGCCAGCATCTGATTACCCTGTCAAATGAGATGCTGCAAATGACCAGACAATTGGTACAAAGCAATGGCTGAGCAGGATAGCGGTCAAGAACGTACCGAAGAGCCTTCCGCCAAGCGCCTGCAAGAGGCGCGAGAAAAAGGTCAGGTACCGCGGTCGCAGGAATTAAATACGGTGATGGTCTTGCTCGCCAGTGCCGGCGCTATGTTTGTCGTCGGTGAAGGCCTGATTCAAAGCATGGCTGATGTCATGAAGCTCGGCATGTCATTCGATCGCAATGATCTTTTCGATGTCGAGGCCATGCTTGATTCGCTTTGGAAAGGCGTCGAAATCATGGCCTGGGACTTGATGTTGTTTCTGGTTGTGACCGTGATTGCCGCACTGTCGGCACCAGCTTTAATTGGCGGCTGGAATTTTTCGGCGCAGGCAATGGGCATCAAACCGGAAAAGCTTAGCCCATTAAAAGGTTTTAAACGCATTTTTGGTCCGCAGGGATTGGTTGAACTGGCCAAAGCACTCGGCAAATTTTTACTGGTCGGTTTTTTTGGCACGGTGATTTTGTGGGGACTGCGTGACCAATTATTGACGCTGGGTCAGCAGGAAGTCATTCCGGCAATGGCCGAACTCGGTTATATCGTGCTGTGGGGATTTCTGGCGATTTGTGCCAGCCTGATTTTGATTGTCATGATCGATGTGCCTTTCCAGAAGTGGAATCATACCCGGCAACTGAAAATGACCAAGCAGGAAGTCAAAGACGAACACAAAGAAACCGACGGTAGCCCTGAGGTCAAAGGCCGGATCCGGCGCATGCAAATTCAGTTGTCACAAGCCCGCATGATGCAAGATGTACCAAAGGCTGACGTCATTATCACCAACCCTACCCACTATGCTGTGGCACTGCGATATGACCAAAGTAAATCCGGCGCGCCGGTCATGGTCGCCAAGGGGGCTGACTTAATCGCTCAACAAATTCGTATGGTCGGTCAGCATCATGATGTGCCGCAATTATCGGCACCACCACTGGCCCGGGCGATTTTTTATAACACGGAAATCGGCGAAGAGATCCCAGCTGGTCTATATATTGCAGTAGCGCAGGTACTGGCCTTTGTATTCCAGCTGCGTCGTTATCGCAATCGCGGTGGTAATAAACCGCATCTGAATACGGAGGATTTGCCAATACCTGACGAATTCAGACGAGACGAGTAGTAAATGGAAAATGTGACCATGTCCCGCCGCTTCGGCACGATGCTTAGCGGCCACGCCGCCGCACCTGTTTTACTGGTGGCCTTATTGGCCATGGTGGTTATCCCGCTACCCGCTTTTTTGCTGGATTTGTTATTTACTTTCAATATCGCGCTATCGCTGGTTATCGTACTCGCCAGTGTTTACGTTATGAAACCGCTGCATTTTGCAGCCTTCCCCAGTATTTTGCTGATCGCAACCTTGCTGCGCTTAGCCCTGAACGTTGCCTCAACGCGGATCATTCTGCTTGAAGGCCATACCGGTACCGCTTCTGCCGGACAGGTCATTGAAGCCTTTGGTGAATTTGTAATCGGTGGTAATTACGCCGTCGGTCTGGTGGTATTTGCCATTCTGGTCATCATCAACTTTGTCGTTGTGACCAAAGGTGCCACCCGGATCGCCGAAGTCAGTGCCCGTTTCACCCTTGATTCAATGCCCGGTAAACAAATGGCTATCGATGCCGACTTGAATGCCGGTCTGATTACCCAGGATGAAGCCCGAATTCGTCGTGAAGAAATCATGCAGGAATCGGATTTTTACGGCTCGATGGATGGTGCCAGTAAATTTGTCCGTGGTGATGCTATCGCCGGGATTTTAATACTGTTCATCAATATTATTGGTGGCCTGATTATTGGCCCATTGCAGCATGGCCTGAGCTTAGGCGAAGCGGCGCATAACTACACCCTGCTGACCATCGGTGACGGTTTGGTGGCCCAAATTCCATCACTGTTGCTGGCAGCCGCTGCCGGTTTACTGGTAACCCGCTCAACGTCCGAACAGGACATGGGCAAACAGATCTTTGGTCAGTTATTTAAAGAACCAAAAACCTTGTACATCACCTCTGGCATTATCGGTGGCCTCGGCATCATTCCCGGTATGCCGAACCTGCCATTTTTGCTGCTGGCCGGTGCCGGTGGTGGCAGTGCCTGGCTGATGTCACAACGTCAAAAAGCCGCCGCCATTGAAGAAGCACCGACCCCGCAAGCCGAAACCCCACGAGAACAACGTGAACTCAGTTGGGATGATTTAAGCCCCGTGGATCCGATTGGTCTGGAAGTCGGTTACCGGCTGATCCCGCTGGTGGATAAAAACCAGGGCGGTCAACTAATGACCCGCATCAAAGGAATCCGTAAAAAAATCTCTCAGGAAATGGGCTTTTTGATTCCGCCGGTACATATTCGTGACAATCTTGATCTCGCCCCCACCGCCTATCACATCACACTGTTTGGGGTAACTTTTGGCGAAGCTGAAGTCTACCCCGACAGAATGCTGGCCATTAATCCCGGCCAGGTATTTGGTCAGCTTGAAGGTATCCGTACCCAAGACCCCGCATTTGGCCTGGAAGCAATCTGGATTGAGCCTTCACAGCGGGAAAGCGCACAGGCACAAGGCTATACCGTAGTTGATGTCGATACCGTTGTCGCCACGCATTTAAGCAAGATTCTGCAAAACCATGCCCACGATTTGCTGGGCCGTGAAGAAGTGCAGCACCTGCTGGATAATTTATCGAAAATCGCACCGAAACTGGTTGAAGGACTGGTGCCCGACACCGTGCCGCTGGGGACTGTACAAAAAGTACTGCAAAACCTGCTGCAAGAAAATATTCCGGTTCGCGATATCCGGACCATTACTGAAGCAATTGCCGAGCAGGCAGCGCGTAATCCGGAGCCGGAAGCGATTACGGCCGCGGTGCGTATGTCACTTGCCCATTCTATTGTTCAGCATATCAATGGCACCAAGCCAGATCTGCCAATCATCACGCTTGATCCCGAACTGGAACAGATATTGCTAAAAACATTACAGGCATCCGGTGAAGGTGGCGCCAGTTTGGAACCTGGCCTTGCTGAAAACATGCACCGTAATTTACAGGAAGCAGCACAACGCCAGGAAATGGCAGGAGAAGCAGCTATTTTAGTGGTACAGGCAGGATTACGTGGTTGGATTTCCCGGTTTATCCGCAACGCTATTCCCGGTTTACATGTGCTTTCGTATAACGAGATTCCGGATGACAAACAGATTCGTATTGTCGCCAATGTTGGCCGCTAGAGAGGTTAGGCTATGAAAATAAAACGATTCCAGGCTGCAGATGTGCGTCAGGCAATTCGTGAAGTTCGCGAAGTATTGGGGCCAGATGCAGTCATTCTGTCCAATACACGCGTCGATGGTGGCGTTGAAATTGTTGCCGCCACTGATTATGACGAGTCACAATTTCGTCGCCAGGCAGCGCCGGCCAGACAACGCCAGGAAACGCCCAGCGTCGAAATTGAACCGGAACCGCAACAGCCATCCGTCAGTGCGCCGCGTCAGGAAAATATCTGGTCACAGGAACCGACGCTGGTACAAATGCGTAAAGAAATCGCTGGTCTGCGCGATATGCTGCAAAACCAGTTATCGGATCTGACCTGGAAAGACATGGCTCGGCAAAGCCCGACACAAATGCAATTACTCAAACGACATTTGCATATGGGTACTGATGTTGAACTGGCCAAACAGCTGGTGACACAAGCCGCAGGTATCGACGATGTTGAAACCGCCTGGCGACAATCATTAGGCCGGTTGGCTGCGCAAATTCCATTGCAAGCGCAAGATATGATGGAACATGGCGGCATTACTGCCCTGGTGGGCCCGACCGGTGTTGGTAAAACCACGACCATTGCCAAAATCGCTGCCCGCTGTGCGCTGAAACATGGGGCCAAACAAGTGGCGTTGATCACAACCGATTGTTACCGCATTGGCGGTCAGGAGCAATTACGTACCTATGCCCGTATTCTCGGCGTGCCGGTACGGGTCGCCCGAAACCATCAGGAACTGGCCACCGCACTGAGCGAGTTGCTTGATCGCCGGTTTATCCTGATCGATACTGCGGGTATGAATCCTCGCGATATGCGCCTTACCGAAAAATTTGCGATGCTGCGACAACAGTCTGCACGGATCCGTACCTTACTGACGCTATCGGCGACCACGCAAAATAGCGCGCTCAATGATATGATTGCCGCGTTTTCACATTTAAATTTAGATGGCTGTATTTTGACCAAAACTGATGAAGCCGGCAGCCTGGGTGGTGCCGTTTCAGCTATGATCCGTTATCAATTGCCGCTGGCTTATATTTGTAACGGTCAACAGGTACCGGAAGATTTATCTCTGGCCCGGCCTAATAGTCTGGTTAATCAGGCCAGCGAATTGATGCAGTCAGCACAACACAACCCGGACCCGCATACCGTGTCCAGTTACGGAGGTTTTGCCGCCTATGGCTGAAACACCACAGGATCAGGCCGCCGGTCTGCGTCAAATGCAACAAGCATCGCGTCCGGTTAAGGTTATTGCCATTGCCAGTGGCAAAGGTGGTGTCGGTAAAACCAATGTCACCGTTAATCTTGGTGTGGCATTGGCGACACTGGGCAAACAGGTAGTACTGTTAGATGCCGATCTGGGGCTTGCTAATATTGATGTCATGCTCGGTCTGCATCCACAGTTTAATCTGTTGCATGTACTGGAAGGCACCAAAACACTTCGGGAAATCCTTGTTGAAGGCCCGGCGGGAATGCAAATTATTCCGGCAGCTTCAGGTGTCAAAAAAATGGCCGAACTCAGTACTGCTGAACACGCTGGTATGATCCAGGCTTTCAGTGAACTGGAGCAGCATATAGATGTGCTGCTTATCGATAGTGCGGCCGGTATCGCTGACAGCGTCATCAGTTTCAGTCGCGCCGCACAGGAAGTTATTGTTGTGGTCTGCGATGAACCCGCTTCCATCACCGATGCCTATGCGCTGATCAAATTACTCAGTCGCGAACATGGTGTTCAGCGGTTTCATATCATTGCCAATATGAGTCGTAATGTGCAGGAAGGCCGCGAACTGTTTGATAAGATCAATATGGTTTGTGATCGCTTTCTGGAAGTCACGCTGGACTTCATGGGCATTGTGCCTTTTGATGAAGATTTGCGCCGTTCCGTCAAAAAACAACGCAGCGTTGTTGATTACGTTCCGCGCAGTAAATCCGCCACAGCTTTTACCCACCTGGCCAAAAAAATTGAATTCTGGCCAGTTGCAAAAGCACCCAGCGGCCATATGGAATTTTTTGTCGAACGGCTTATCCGCGCTAGTATGGAAGCTGTGTAGCTATGATGAGCGTGTCGATGTATCAGCAATATGCCGACGTCCAGTCCCAAGCGGACCTTGTTAGACAACATGGTGCGCTGGTCAAACGTATTGCTTATCATCTAATTGCCCGGTTACCACACACCGTTGATGTCGATGATTTGATCCAGGCCGGGATGATTGGTCTGCTGGATGCCTCCCAACAATACAATGCGAGTCAGGGTGCCAGTTTTGAAACTTACGCCGGCATCCGTATCCGCGGCGCAATGCTTGATGAAATCCGTCGTAACGACTGGGCGCCCCGCTCTGTACATCGTAAAGCCAGAGAAATTGCTGAGGTGATGCAACAACTTGAGCAACAGCTCGGCCGCCCGGCGCTGGATCCGGAAATCGCCAAAGCGCTGGGTATGGATCTGGATGAATATTATCAACAATTGCAGGCATCATCCGGACATCAGGTATTCAGCCTGGACGATCTCACCGATAACCAACTGGCCGATAGTGAAGGTTTAGGCGATCTGCCTGACTCACCTGAAGCCAACACCGAAAATAATGGCTTTCAACAAGCGCTGGCAGAAGCCATCGACACGTTGCCAGAGCGTGAGCGGCTGTTGATGAGCCTGTACTATAATGATGAGTTAAATTTAAAAGAAATTGGCGAAGTGCTGGGCGTCAGCGAGTCGCGAGTCAGTCAAATCCACAGTCAGACCGTGGTAAGGCTGCGCGGCAAACTGCGTGACTGGTTACAGTGAATTTGGGAGAACGACCTTGGATAAGAATATGAAGATCCTCATTGTGGATGATTTTTCTACAATGCGCCGGATTATCAAAAACCTGCTGCGGGATCTGGGTTTTAACAACACCGTTGAAGCCGATGATGGTCTGACTGCCCTACCGGTCTTACAAGCTGGTGGCATTGATTTTCTGATCACAGATTGGAATATGCCCGGCATGCAAGGCATTGATTTGCTGAAAAAGGTGCGTGCTGATGAAAAATTAGCAAGCTTGCCGGTATTAATGGTCACCGCCGAAACCAAACGCGAGCAGATCATCGAAGCCGCTCAGGCCGGTGTCAACGGCTATATTGTTAAACCGTTTACTGCCGCCACATTGAAAGACAAAATCGAAAAAATATTTGAACGACTCAATACTCAATAAGCCAGCCTCAAGGTGATTTATGCAAGCAGACCCCAAAGCGGCCCAACTCGAAGCCGCCCGTGCCTTGTTGGCCGCCATTGAACAAGATGATGAAGTCACGGCCAAACAACAACTTGCCAAGCTGAGTGAGAGCCGGGAAACCGCGCTATTTCAGGAAGTCGGCAAATTAACCCGTGATCTGCATGAAGCGCTCAACAACTTTAAAGTCGACAGTCGCCTCGTTGATTTGACCCATAAAGAGATGCCCGATACCCGCGACAGGCTCAATTATGTCATCGAAACCACCGAAGCCGCCGCGCACAAAACACTGGGTTTTATCGACGAAACACTACCGCTCGCTAATGAATTGCAAAATACGGCCGCTAAACTCGATGCAAGCTGGCAACGTTTTCGTAATCGGGAAATGTCCGCAGCGGAGTTTCGCGAGTTAAGTCATGAAATCGAAGTCTACTTGCCGTCGGTCAGCACGCACGCAAAGCAGATCCACCATAATCTGTCGGAAGTGACGCTGGCACAGGGTTTTCAGGATTTGACCGGTCAGGTGTTACGCCAAGTTATTGGTCTGGTGGAAGAAGTTGAGGATAATCTGGTTCGGCTGGTGAAACTGGCAGGCCAGCCAAATACCCCCAGCAAACCAGCCGAAGTCGATCCTTTGAAAGCCGAAGGGCCACAAATGAATGCCGATAAAAAGGCTAATGTGGTGAACAACCAGGATGATGTTGATGACTTGCTATCAAGTCTCGGCTTCTAAAGGAAAGCGAGTATGGCGCTGGATACTGATGACGAAATTCTCCAGGATTTTATGGTCGAGGCAGAAGAAATTCTCGACGGCCTTAATGAACAATTGGTGTCGCTGGAATCACAGCCACAGAACAGTGACTTGCTCAATGCAATTTTCCGTGGGTTTCACACCATCAAAGGTGGTGCCGGCTTTTTAAGCCTGGATGCCATGGTGGCGTTATGCCATAAGGGCGAAGACGTATTTAATCTGCTGCGTCAGGGCGAACGGCATGTGGATGCCGATATGATGGACACTTTCCTGAAAGTGCTCGACAGCCTGAATGCCATGTTTGCCGAAGTAAAAAGCGGTGAATATCCAAAACCCGCCGATCCGGCAATTCTCAGTCAACTGGCTGCCTATCTGGAAGCTGATGCCGCCCCTGCACCCTCCGAACCAGAACCTGAGCCAGAGCCAGAACCCGTTTCAGATACGCCCGCCGAAGCTACCAGTGCCGGTGGTGATGATATTACCGATGATGAATTTGAGGCCCTGCTCGATCAATTGCATGGTAATGCTGCGCCAGGTGTTAAAAATCCGCCACCAGCCGAAGAGCCACCTGCTAAAGCACCCGCTGCTGATGATGAAATGACCGAAGCGGAATTCGAGGCCCTGCTGGATGAATTACAGGGCAAGAAGAAAGCCCCGGAGGCCCCGCCACCTAAATCGGCAGAGCCGGTTAAAGCGGCAACAGTAAAAAATGTCGATGAGCCGCCTCCCGTTGCCGATAAAGCCGCTGAAAGCGCCAACGATAAGGCTACGCAGCCTGCCAAGGCCGCCCCACCACCTGTCGAAACCAGTGTTCGTGTTGATACTGCAAGGCTTGATGAGATCATGAATATGGTCGGTGAACTGGTATTGGTTCGCAATCGTATCAATACCCTCGAAGCGGCGTTTGAAAACGAAGAAATGGCCAAGGCAGTTAATAATCTCGCTGTGGTCACGGCCGATTTGCAGTCTGCGGTCATGAAAACCCGCATGCAGCCGATTAAAAAGGTTTTTGGTCGCTTTCCACGCGTGGTGCGTGATTTGGCACGCAGCCTGAAAAAAGACATTAACCTGGAACTACGCGGTGAAGAAACCGATCTTGATAAAAACCTGGTTGAAGCGTTAGCCGATCCACTGGTGCATTTGGTGCGTAATGCTGTCGATCATGGCGTAGAAATGCCTGATGTCCGTGAAGCTGCCGGTAAACCGCGTACCGGCAACATTGTGTTGGCCGCTGCCCAGGAAGGTGATCATATTCTGCTGACTATTGCTGATGACGGTGCAGGGATGAATCCAGAAGTGTTGCGCCGTAAAGCTGTCGAAAAAGGCATGATGGATGAGGAGTCCGCCTCGCGGCTGACTGAATCTGAATGTTTTGCGCTGATTTTTGCACCCGGCTTTTCGATGAAGCAGGAGATTTCCGATATTTCCGGTCGGGGCGTCGGTATGGACGTCGTCAAAACCAGTATCGCCAAGCTTAATGGTGTGATTGATATTCAATCGGAACTGGGGAAAGGCACGACGCTATCGATAAAAGTACCGCTGACGCTGGCAATCATGCCGACGTTAATGGTGATGCTGGGTAACCAGATCTTTGCTTTCCCGCTGGTCAGCGTCAATGAAATTTTTAATCTGGATCTGCGCAAAACCAATACAGTTGATGGCCAACAAACAATAATGGTGCGTAACAAAGCCCTGCCATTGTTTTATTTACGAAAATGGCTGACCCAGCATTTTGACGACACCGAAAAGCCAGCCACTGAGCATGTGGTCATTGTCAATGTCGGCACACGCAAAGTCGGTTTTGTCGTTGATCAACTGATTGGTCAGGAAGAAGTAGTCATTAAGCCATTGGGCGCGCTGCTCCATGGCACCAAAGGCCTGGCCGGTGCCACTATTACCGGTGACGGTCGCATTGCATTGATTCTCGATTTTCCGGAACTGATGACAGCCTATGCACATCGCGGTTTTTAAGGAATAGCGTGACAGTTAAGGTTCTTATTGCTGATGATTCTGCTTTTTTTCGTCGCCGGCTGACGGAAATTATCAATGCCGATCCGCGTCTGGAAGTTATCGCGACCGCCGCTGACGGTCAGCAGGCCGTTGAGCAAGTCAGCCTTCACCGGCCGGATGTCATTACCATGGATCTTGAAATGCCGGTGATGGATGGCATTGCTGCGGTCCGGCAAATCATGCGCCGTCGGCCGACGCCGGTGCTGATGTTGTCAACCTGGACGACAGAAGGCGCGAAAGCCACGTTGGATGCGCTGGAAGCCGGCGCCATGGATTTTTTGCCAAAGCGCTTTGAAGATTTAACCGATGACCGGCAAAAACTCTGTGAACGGATTTATTTCCTGGCCACCCATGCGCATCCGCATGCAGCACCGTTACAACAGGTATCACAGCCTACTCGACCAATTAAACCGGACACTGGCAAATCACTGGACCTGGTGGTTATCGGCACATCAACCGGTGGACCTGTGGCCTTACAAAAAGTACTGACGCAGTTGCCGGCCAGTTTTCCCTATCCATTGATTTTATTACAACATATGCCGGCAACGTTCACACCATCGTTTGCTGAGCGGCTTAATAATCAGTGCAAAATTCGCGTAAAACAAGCAGAAAATAATGATACGCTGCAGGCGGGTACCGCCTATCTGGCACCAGGCGGTAATCAATTGTTATTAAAAGGCCGGCCGGGACGCTTATATCTGCAAATTGAACGCGGCAGCGAAACGGAAACCTATCGTCCCTGTATCGACATCACACTGACTTCCGTCAGTAAAATTTGTCCGGCAACGACATTAACGATTATCCTGACGGGTATGGGTGCCGATGGCTGTGAAGGCAGTAAAAAAATGCATGCGCTGGGTGGTGTTGTCTGGGCTCAGGATCAGCAGAGCAGTACGATTTATGGCATGCCCATGGCGGTGGCCAAAGCCGGCGTGACTGATAAAATCCTTGGTCTGAGTGACATCGGGCCTCAACTGGCGGCAGTGTAATCAAAATGGATATTCTCAGTATTCTAGGAATTTTGTTGGGCTTTGGCGCTATCGTCGTTGGCCAACATCTGGAAGGTGGTCATCTCGAGACCATTCTCAATGCCGTCGCCCTGTTGATTGTTCTGGGTGGTACTGTCGGTGCCGTGATGCTGCAAACACCGATGAATACCTTTATACGGGCGCTTAAAATTACCATCTGGGTATTCAAACCACCCACCCAATCCGCTGATGCACTGCTTGCCAAAATCCTTGACTGGAACCAGGTTGCCCGTCGTGAGGGCCTGCTTAAACTGGAAAGCATGGCGTTGGAAGAAAGCGATCTGTTTACACAAAAAGGCCTGCAACTCATCGCCGATGGCGCAGAGGCTGAAGTTATCCGGGAAATTCTGGAAACCGATTTGGATCTGCTGGAAACCCGCGATTTAGCTGCTGCCAAAGTCTATGAAGCACTCGGCGGTTATGCGCCGACTATCGGGATTCTTGGCGCAGTTCTGGGCTTGATTCATGTCATGGGTAATCTGGCCGATCCGTCATCGCTGGGTTCCGGTATTGCCGTTGCTTTCGTGGCGACCATTTACGGCGTCGGTTTTGCCAATCTGTTGTTTTTGCCAATTGGTAACAAGCTAAAAACCATTGTCCAGCGGCGTTCGCAACTGCAAATGATGTTGATCGATGGTCTTATCAGCGTTGCCGATGGCGATAATCCACGCAATATTGAGAGCCGCTTACAGGCCTATCTGGGCTGATATGGCACGCCGTAAACGACACGAAGAACACGAAAACCACGAACGCTGGCTGGTGTCCTACGCCGATTTTATTACCCTGCTGTTTGCGTTTTTTGTCGTGATGTACGCGATTTCGTCCGTCAATGAAGGTAAATACCGGGTGCTGTCAGAAACGCTGGAAAGTGTTTTTACCAGCCCCAATCGCAGTGCTCAACCGATTCAGATCGGTGAGCTTAGTCGCGGTGAAGGGCCTAGAGTCGCCCAGCCCGGTATTCCTGAAACCCCAACTTTTGATATTGAATTACCGGAGATTCCTGAGCAAGCACGGCCAGAACAGGAAAGTATTCAGAGCATCGAGCAGATCAATGAACAATTAAGCAGTGCACTGGCATCACTGATTGAAAATGATGATGTTGTTATCAAACAAACCGAAGACTGGCTGGAAGTAGAAATCAAATCCAATATTCTGTTTGGCAGTGGTGAAGCTCGTCTGGCCAGTGATGCCGTGCCGGTGATCGGTCAGATTGCTGATGTATTGGCGCCGCTGGCCAACCCGGTTCAGGTAGAAGGGTTTACTGATAACATTCCTATTAATACGCCTCGGTTTCCATCCAACTGGGAATTATCGGCTTCACGTGCAGCCAGTGTCGTTAATTTGATGGGACGCTTTGGCGTTGAACCCGGCCGTATGTCAGCAATTGGCTATGGTGAATTCAAACCGATTGCTGACAACGATACCGCAGAAGGCCGCCGGAAAAACCGCCGGGTGGTTCTGGTGATTCTGGGTAGCAGTGACAGCCGCCGCACGCTGGAAGTATTTGATGTTGATAATCCAGCACAAGACTTGCCACAACCGCCGTTAATTAATGAGTCTGCGACACCCGCACCTTCAGATCCATCGAGTCCCCCTGAAGCAACTGATAATTCTGCCAGCACACCATGATCGTCTGGGCCATTGCCAATCAAAAAGGTGGTGTCGGTAAAACCACTACTGTTATCAGTCTGGCCAGTTTATTAGCGGGCCAAGGCCACAGTACGCTAGTATTGGATATGGATCCGCATGGCTCGCTGACCACCTATCTTGGCTACGATCCGGACACTATCGAAACCAGCATTTATACTTTGTTTCAAAAACTTGATAGCAATCCCAACAGCGCCATTTTGCAATCTTTAAAAAAAACCAACCTGGCCAATTTATTTTTATTGCCGGCCGCTACCGCTATGGCAACGCTGGATCGACAACTCGGCGTGCAAAGTGGCAAGGGGCTTGTTATTAAACAAACCCTGAAACATTTGCAGCAACGCTTTGCTTACGTGCTGATTGATTGCCCGCCCATGCTGGGTGTGCTGATGATCAATGCTTTGGCTGCCTGCGATAAATTGCTGATTCCGGTACAAACTGAGTTTCTGGCCCTCAAAGGCCTGGAAAAAATGCTGCGAACGCTGTCGATGATTAATCATTCCCGGCAGCAAAAAATGCCATATCTGATTGTCCCCACTATGTTTGATAAACGCACCCGTGCGGCTAATCAGAGTCTGCTGCAACTGCAAATGCAATATCCTGATGCCGTCTGGCCGCAAAGTATTCCGGTTGATACCCAGTTTCGTGATGCCAGTAAAGCTGGTATCCCATTGCCAGTATTTGCGCCTGATGCACGGGGCAGCGAAGCTTATGGCAGTTTGCTGAAATTCCTGCAAAAAACCACAACGCCGTCAGCAGAGCAAGCCTATGTCTGATCAAAAACCATTACTGGATCAACAGGATGCACTGCAGCAATATTTACAGGATATGCTCAATGAAGCGGCGTATACCGAGCCCCGTATTGAAGAGCAGCAAGCAGTAACCCCGCAGACTGTTACTATCATCGCTGCGCCGCCGGCAACACCGTTTCAGGCATTGATATTTGAAGTGCAGGGTTTATCTTTAGCGCTGCCACTGGACCAATTGGATGGCATTGAGAAATGGCCGGCAGCCCCCCTACCGAAAATTGCTGATAAACCGGCACATTATCTGGGCTTACTAAGCCGGCCGGGACTACATACCCAGGTAGTTGACCCGGGCACCATATTGCAGACCGACACCACTAATCCACAAGAACCACGCTATATTTTGTTAGTGGACAATAAACGCTGGGGCCTTGCGGTCAGTAGTGTCAAGAAAGTATTAACCATTGAAACCGATGATTGCAAATGGCGTCAGCCTGGCCAACGGCCCTGGTTTGCCGGTACTGTTTTATCAGGTCTGACACATATCGTGGATTTACCGGCTTTATTGAAAGCGTTATGAATCCAAGCTGGCATAAAGTCTGCATTAGTTATTTTCGGATAACAATGTCATAAAATTGGCAGACAATCAGTGAATGATTGGCAAAGGACAAAACTGATGAGCGAACAAGATAACGCGGCCACCGATCCGGTATTACAGTGGGTCACTTACCATCTGGCCGATGAAATTTATGGCATTAATGTCATGCAGGTACAGGAAGTATTGCGGCTGACAGAAATTGCCCCAGTGCCCGGCGCACCAAGCTATGTGCTTGGCATTATTAATTTGCGTGGCAATGTGGTGACCGTTATCGATACCCGGCGGCGGTTTAATCTGCCTAGTACCGAGCCTGATGATTCTTCACGGATTATTATCGTTGAGGTATCCGGTAACGTCGTGGGCATGCTGGTCGACAAAGTAGCTGAAGTGGTTTACCTGCATCAATCCGAAATAGATACAGCGCCAAATGTCAGCAGTGATGACAGTTCTAGGTTTATTCAGGGCGTATGTAGTCGTGATAAGACGCTGTTGATACTTGTCGATGTTAATAAATTACTCAGTGATGATGAAATCGCTGATTTAGCCAGTTTTTAAAAAAGTGTATGGCTGACGACGAACTCAAACCAACGCAGCCACTAAGTCCGGGATTACCACCTGATCTGCCTCCGGAGGATCGTCGTCGCCAGCCACCGAAACCAGCACCGGCAAAACCGGCTGAAGAAGATACCGAATCAGACAAAAAGCGGCCACCGCCTGACAATCTGATTGATGAATATGTGTGATAACGCCTTATAGGAGCGTTACTATGTTGATATATAGTTTGTTGGGATTGAGCCTGTTATTAGTGGCACTGATGATGCTGCGTTTATACCGGCTACATAAAGTACAGAGTGCACAGATTATTGCTCTCGAACAACAATTGGCCGGTTTATGTGCCGCCGCTGTAGGTGCCGATGAGCGTGTTGTGAAATTTGAGCAAATGCTCAATAAATTACGCGAGCAGCAAAACACCGTAGACTTGGGCACCGGCCGCCAGCAGGGTTACGAACATGCTATTCGCCTGGCGCGTAAAGGCGTCAGCGTCGATCAAATCGTCGACAACTGTAATCTCAGTGATGAAGAAGCGCGTTTAATCAGTCGTTTACATGGTCTGCAACCGCGCGGCGGCGAGCTGCATTAAGCGGCATGGGCAATTGGGTTTGCGGCTTACCGACCAGGTAGCCCTGAACATAATCAACGCCATATTCCTGAAGCAACTGCATGGTGCTTTGCCGCTCAACAAACTCAGCAACAATTTGTTTGCCTAAACTGTGGGCGATATCAATCATTGATTTAACCAGTAATTGATCCACCGGGTCGTTATCAAGATCCGTAATAAACCCGCCGTCAATCTTCAGAATATCCACGGGAAAATGCTTTAAGTAGCTATAAGAATTAAAGCCGGCACCAAAATCATCGAGCGCAAACCGGCAACCCAGTTCCCGCAATCGAATCACCATTTTTTTGGTTTGCTCAAAATTGGAGATCGCTGATGTTTCGGTGATCTCAAACACCACGCGCGCGGGATCAACACCAGTTTCTGCCAGTTTGCGTTCCACCAGCGGATAGAGATTTTGATCCAAAAAAATATTGCCGGACAAATTTATGGCAATCGCAATATCGACCGGTAATGTGCGCATCAGATCAAAAGCCCGGTTGATGACCCACAAATCAATTTGATGGATGAGTCCAAGGGCTTCAGCGACCGGGATAAAATCATTCGGGTAATACAGCATATCGCCATCACCTCGCATGCGGATCAGGCATTCGTAATGATTAATACGTTGCCCGGCAAGTTCATAAATCGGCTGAAATTCCAGCACAAAATGGCCTTGCTTTAATGCAGCACGGATACGTGGTGCCCATTCGACGCTGTGTCGTAATGTATGCATTTCCCGATCTTCCGGGCTGTAAAAATGCACCCGATTACGGCCCCGCTTTTTGGCAGTAAAGCATGCTTGATTGGCATGAGACAGCATTTCACCAGCGGTGGCATGTTCAGCATCATTAATACATTTAACACCGATACTGGCCGATAAGTGGTAGTGATGACCATGATGAGCAAAGCTGTAGCCATCAAATAAATTCCGCAGCCCTTCTGCACGGGTTAATGCTGTTTGCCGGTCAATATTATCGACCAGCACCGCAAACTCATCCGAGCCGATACGAACCAACGTATCCTGTACCTTAAAAAACCGCCGTAATGAATTGGCCACCTGCACCAGCAGAGCATCGCCGGCTTCATGACCTTCAGCATCGTTAAGGACTTTAAAACTATCAAGATCGATATAAAACAAAGCACTGCTGGTATGAAAGTGCCGGACCTGCGTCAGACTTAACTCCAACGCCTGTTCCAGCCGGCGCCGGTTAGCAAGACCGGTTAAATCATCATGATTTACTGAAAACTGCAAGCGCGCTTCCATGACTTTCAGCTGCGCATTTTCTTCTTCGATATGTTGCTGACGCTGATACGTTAAATCGCGTTCCTGCTTGATGGCCAGCGCCGTCATGACGGCGGGTGGCAGACTTTCAGCGGTCAGCGGCCGGTATAACAAACTGGTGACCCCATGTCCCAGATCCGTCAGTAATTGCGCATGATCCCATTGAGATTGTGGGCGCAGCGCAATGATGGGAATTAACCGCCATTCATCAAACTGATCCAGCGTCAGTCGTAATTCACGAGCAGAAATACCAGTGAGTTGGGTATCGAGGATCACCAGATCGATATCGCATTGTTCCTGATCTATCGCATGGCGCATCGCTTGCATTAGTGCACCGGCACCATTGGCGACAAACACCCTGCGAAAACCGCTGAGCGACAACAGGGTTTGTAAAAACACCAAATCCGCTTGCTTATCACCGGCCAGCAAAATCGTTTTATCCAGCAAATGACTGACATCAGCTGACGTTAATGGCGCCGCCGTTGCCAGCAAATTCATTGCCGGTGTTCCCTGACTGATGGTTGGCATTTCTTCCACGGCGTTGTCTTTGACTTCCGGACATTAACTTGTCAACGAAAATAGCCGTTTTATATTTTAAAATCAATACTTAATAGCATTTATGTAATGCTGTTTATAAAGTTTTATGTTGCTTTTTGACAACAAACCAAAAGCATAGAGAACGTGATACGTATCACATTTTTTTATTTTTGCCTTTATTAACAGGTACTTTGCCGGACACCCAGTAAGCATAGGCAATCACTTCGGCGATCACGCGGTATAACACCGGCGGAATATCCTCGCCCAGCTGTAAATCTTTTAATAATGCGGTGAGATCGGCATCTTGTCGCAGCGGAATATTGTTCTCGCGGGCAATACGAATAATTTCTTCGGCCAGCGCGCCCTCTCCTGTTGCCGTCACCGTGGGAGCGTTTTCACCATCATATTGCAGGGCAATGGCCCGCATTGGAGGCGGTGTGTTTTTCATACCGAAATATCCAACAACGAATCCCGCTGTCCCGCAATATCGACCGGGGTCAGCCAATCTACTTTGCCGAGACGACAACGACATTGCGTGACATTTAAATCCAATGCTGCCAGCTTTTCATGTAACCAGTCCAAATCCTGCTCCAGCAAACTCAGTGTGGTCGCCGATTGCGCCGTCAATATCACTTGCACCTGGCTATTTTGCAAACTGATGGCAGCTTGTAGCTGTCCCAGACTCAAGGTTTCCAGATTCAGCGTCACCTGCCAATTATCGTCTGTTTCATCACTATCACTGCCATTATTGCGGCGTTCGATTTGTAATTGCAGCCATTGCAGTTGTTGTTTATCACGTATCGGCACATCGGTCAGCCATACCTGGCTGGTTGGACTATTGGCATCAGGCTCACGCAACATCGACAATTGATTGAGTTGCACCCTTGCCAGCGTGCTTTCCACTTCACGTAGCATCAACTGCAAACGTGCCAGTTCTGCAAATTGTGCTGGTACCGCCTGATTTTGGATCGCAGCGGTCATGGGCGGCAGGGTTTGTGCTGATTGCAATGGTGGCAGCGTGGTCTGACCGGTCAGCAATTGCAGGATGAGCTGCGTCGGGGTTTTACCCACACTGCTTAACAAACTGGGGATCTGTGCCGGTAATTGTTGCAAATGTTGTGGCTGACTGAGTAATTGTACTAACTGCTGGCGAACTTCAGTGGGCAATTGATTGATTTTGCCAGCCGTGATATCGCCATTTTGCAAAGCCGTTTTCAGCGCTGCCGCCAGAGTCAGTAAATTGGCTTTGAAATCCTGACTGACCGGTGCTTGTCTGGCTAACTGTTGTTCCAGAAATACGCCCGACTGACGGATTGCCTGTTGTAATTGCTCAGGATTTTGTAATGCCTGTGGCTGCGGTACGGCCTGCAATAATTGATTGATCGCCGGTAAGACCTGCCGTGGCATATTACTGTTATTGACCGGTGTCAGCAGACCCGTCAATTTTGCCGGCGGTGTTAACAACTGAGGCAATAATTGACGTTGTAGTTGGGTGATATCGATGTTTGACGCAGGCCTGACAGCGACACTGAGCGGCTGCAGTTTCAGTATTTCCAACGCCAGCTTATCACCAGGCTGCAGGCTATTGCGCTGCGCCGCCGTCAGCTGATTAATATCAACTTCCAATTGCGCAGGTAAGCCAGGTAACGATGTATTCAGTTTGACCAGCAAATTTTGCTGCGCCAGCAATTTAATGACCTCAACAGCAAGCTGACTACCCGGTTTTAAGCCCGGTATTTCTGTTGTCGCTGGCGGTGGTGTTGTCAGAGACACTAATTTCAATGGCGCCGGCGCAGTCGCGGGCAAACGCTCTAATACCAGCGTTTGTCCCTGTGTTAACGCTATTTCGGCACGGATCTGTATTTGCCGGTCAGCCAGCTGTAACGTCACTAACTGGCCGGCCTGTGTATTTTGTGCCACTACCGCTTCCATTCGCTGACCGACCGCAATACCACGCAAGCTTTGCGCCGTCCCGGCAAGTTGAATACTGCTATCAGCCGCTGGCGCTGTTGTCACCTGCATGGCTTACACCCTTTTTGGAGCCTCAGTGCTAGTATAACAATGGAATCTGTTAATGAAGTCAGTAACATGCAATCATCACGACAAAAATGGTTCACCCGGCACAACGGCGAAGTTAAAGGGCCGTTTACACTGGCATTACTGAAGAGTAACTGGTTACTTGGCCGACTCAATGCGCAGGATGAGATCAGTCAGGATCAACGACACTGGCGGCCGATTGGCGATGTTATTGATTTAGAATTAATTCATACCAGCACACCGATCCCAGAAGATGCCGATCAGGCTAAGCTTTACCTGGACGAACGCGACGGATTTGATCGCCGTCAGGAAACAACAGCCACAGAAAAACAGATTCAACAACGCAAACAGCAACGCCGCGCCAGAGAACCTGCTGAGTTAGTCATGCAACGCCAGTTACGCAGCCGTCTGCTGGAGGGTTACCGTCAACATCAGGAACGTTGGTTGTGGCCGGCACTAAGCACTGTGTTTGTGTTGTTGGGCATTTTTTTGGCAGCCATTTTTTACCCGACCACATTCCCAGAATCAGAGTCTGATTGTCAGGCACCCGCGGCAGCCGGCGTCAATTGGGAAAACTGTGTATTCAACCCGATAAATTTACAGGCGGCTGATCTCAGTAACAGCAACCTACGCAACAGCGTGTTACGCAGCAGTAATTTACTGAATGCCAATCTTGCTAATACTGATTTAATGTATGCGGACTTGAGCCGCAGCGATCTCAGCTATGCCAATTTAGCCAACAGCAAATTAAAGGGCGCTGATTTACGGCAAGCAGATTTAAGTAACAGTGATTTGCGCCAGGCAGATCTGACATTTGCTGATTTGCGCGGTGCCCGTCTGGGTGGTGCTGATTTACAGGGGGTTATGTTGAGTCAGGCGATTTGGCTAGATGGCCGTATGTGTGCTCCGGGCAGTATCGGTGACTGTCTGGTTAACGAACCCTAGAGTTAATGTAGTTTTCGCGGCATAGCAAGGGTAAATGGCGGAATATCCACAGCAAAGCGTTCACCATCATCACTGAGCATAGTGTAATGGCCCTGCATCATTCCGACCGGCGTATCCAGCATGGCAGCGCTGGTATAGGTAAAACTCTCGGTCGGCGCCAGATAAGGATGTTTGCCGACGACGCCGTCGCCTTCCACTTCTTGCTCATGACCATCGCCACCGGTGATTTTCCAGTAACGTGATAATAAGCGGGCCGCCATCTGGCCCTGGTTTTTAATGGTTATGGTATAGGCAAATAAATAGCGGGCCCGTGCCGGATCCGATTCATCATCAAGGTATGTGGCCTCGACCGCCACGCGAATGTCATTCAGTGAGTCTGTCATGGGGTTAATTATACAGCGCTTTTTGCGCCAGTAATGCAGCACCGGCCAATCCCGTCTCACTGCTATCAATTAAATACACCGGAATATCTTCGAGCAGTGGTTGCATACGCCCCTTGGCCAGAAACGCCTGCATAAACCGGCCATCGGTAAACAACGGCTGATTTTTGCTGGCAATACCACCAGCCAGATACAAGCCGCCACGCGGCATCACGGTCAGCGCAAAATTACCGGCCTGCGCACCATAAATATTGACAAATAATTGCATGGTTTGCTGTGCCAGAGGATCGTTAAGACCTGCCAGTTCGCTGATTTGCGCCGCTAAATCGCTGGTTGCATCAAGTCGTGGCGCAGTTTGCTGCAAATCACAGAGAAACTGATAAATATTGACCAGTCCCATCCCCGACACCAGCCGCTCATAAGACACATGCACATATTGCTGCAGCAAAAAGTCCAGTAATTGCTGCTGCAAGGCATCGGTCGGCGCAAAATCGGTGTGTCCGCCTTCGGTCGCCCATACCTGCCAACCTACTGATATCGGTGTCATAAACGCCTGACCCAGCCCGGTGCCAGCACCAATCACGGCCCGCGGTGCCGATAAATCAGGTTTACCCGCTTGCAACACGATTAAATCATCAGCAGTTAAACAGGCAATGCCTTCGCCGACCGCCGCAAAATCATTTACCAGCAGTATTTTCTGCACCGGCAGCTTTCGGCATAAAGTATCAGCATCAATTTGCCACGGTAGATTGGTAACTTTGGCAGTGCGACCGGCGATCGGTCCGGCCACCGCCAGACAAGCTGCATCAATGGGTAAATAATCTGCTGGAAGACTGTATAAAAAACCAGCCAGCAAATCATCAAAACTTGAAAACTCACTGCTGACATACCGCTGATTAAACAGCACATCGCCATCGGCACTGCTGATTTGCAACAATGTTTTGGTGCCGCCAATATCAGCTGCCAGCAGGGTTGGCATATTATTGACCGGCCGCTACTTTATCCATAAACCAATAATATTCACCCTGTGGTGCTAATTGTTGGACCGGTAAATCGCTCACCGCATCACTGCTGATATCGCGGACGATATCGGCTTTGGCAGCGCCGGCAATAAACACGATGACCTGCCGTGCAGCATTGATAACCGGATAGGTCAACGTTACTCGCCAGGAATCAAATTTCTCGACATAAACACTGGTAGTCAAAGTTCCGGTTACGGTCAAAGCAGGTGTCTCCGGAAATAATGAGGCAATATGGCCATCTGGTCCTAATCCCAGTAATACCAAATCAAACCGTGCATCCTGCATTACTGTTTGCAGCGTTTTAGCATATTCAGCAGCGACCTCTGATGCATCACCGGCTTCAGTCGGGACCCGGTGAATATTCTCTGCTGGAATGGGCAACGCATCGAGCATCGCGAGGCGGGCCATTTTATAATTACTGTCATCGTGATCAGCCGGTACACAACGCTCATCACCAAAAAACAACTGCACCCGTGCCCAGTCAATTTGTTGACAATACGGTTCAGTAGCCAGTTTTTCATACAGCCCTTTAGGCGTTGAACCACCGGCCAACGCCACGTAAAAAACACCGCGCTTGGCAATAGCAATTCGGGCGGTGGCGACAAAATGTTCTGTCGCTGCCGTGATTAACTGACCGGCATCGGGCAGAATTTTGGCTTGGGCTTTCATGGTGCGTCCTTTTATTTCTTTACCTGAATTTGCGATCCAGACACATGACAGGTCTGGCTGAATGCGTTAATTTTGCAATGGTGCGTTCGCTACGGCAAGTTTAGTGGCGATTCTCATTTAACTATGGAGCCTCAATATGGCTAAACAACTGCTGTTTTTCGTCACCTTGTTATTCAGCGTCAATGCGCTGGCTGATAATGACCTGCACTATAACCTGATTAACCTGAGCGCCAATGCCAAAACTGAAATCAGTAACGATGAAATGAGTGCTTATCTGCAAATTCTGCGCAGTGGCAGTGATGCAACTCAACTCAGTGCTGAAGTAAATAAAAGTGCCCAGGAAGCGCTACGTATCGCCAAATCTTATGACGCTGTTAAAGTACAAACCCAAGGCTACCAGACTCAGCCAATTTACGATGATGGCAAAATCAGCAACTGGCGGGTCAGCCAGCAACTGCATGTGGAAAGCAGCGATTTTACGCAAATGAGCGAACTACTGGCCCAATTACAGGGCCTAGGCAATATTCAGTCGATGCAATTTGCGATTTCCGATGACCGCCTGGAAACCACCCGCCAGGATCTGGCCAAACAAGCGATTGAAAAGTTTCGGGCGCAAGCCACCGCCATTCAAAATCAATTTAGCGCCAGCAGTTACCGTCTGGTGAATTTATCAGTCAATCAGGGCGGTTATTCACCGCGTTATATGGAAGCCTCCAGCATGCGGATGGATAGTATGAG
>CAYYRO010000002.1:0-23310 GCA_964474075.1 uncultured Methylophaga sp. | reverse complement strand
CCATGGTTGCGGTAATGAAACAAACTGATATTCCAGCGTGTACCGATATGCGTTAAAAAGCGCAGCAAGGCGCCGGGGCGCTCTGGAAATTCAAAGCGCATTAATCGCTCGTTTTCCGCCTGCGGGGCATGACCACCCACCATATAGCGAACATGCAGCTTGGCCATTTCGTTGTCAGTAAAGTCCACCCACTGATAGCCGGCCTTATCAAGGCTGCTGAATAATAGTTGCCGCTCTTCTTCACGGCCACTCATTCGCACACCCACAAATACCTGCGCAGATTGATCACTGGCATAACGGTAGTTAAATTCGGTAATGCCGCGTTCAGACAACGCTTTGCAAAAACGCTGAAAACTGCCGGGCTGCTCATCGATGGTCGCGGCGAATAAGACTTCACGGCGTTCACCAATTTCAGCGCGTTCGGCAATATAGCGCAGCCGGTCAAAATTGGTATTGGCGCCACTATTAATGACCACCATGGTTTTATCGACAAGCCCCGTTTGAGCAATATATTTTTTGGCCCCGGCTACCGCCAATGCCCCTGAAGGTTCAGCGACGCTGCGGGTATCATCAAAAATATCCATGATTGCCGCGCAGATCTCATCACTGTCAACGGTGACGACATGATCGACGGTTTCCCGGGCAACCCGAAATGGTTCTTCGCCTACCTGGCGCACCGCCGTACCATCGGCAAATAAACCAACCTGATCCAATTTAACCCGCTCGCCCGCATCCAATGCCGCTTTTAAACTGGCGGCATCGGCAGGTTCTACTGCGATTATTTTGATTTGCGGCCAAAAAGCTTTGATATATGCCGCCATGCCGGCCAACAGTCCGCCGCCACCACAGGGAATAAACACCGCATACACCGGATCGGGATGCTGTCGCATGATTTCCATGGCGATGGTGCCTTGGCCGGCAATGACTTCAGGATCATCATATGGGTGGATAAATACCCGGCCTTGTTTGGCCACGGCTTCCTGAGCAAAAGCAAAAGCATCGTCGTAGCTGTTGCCGTGCAGTGCAATTTCAGCGCCCAAAGCCCGCACTGCCTCAACTTTAATCGGCGGTGTCGTTTTCGGCATGACAATTAATGCCGTAATGCCCATTTTTTTGGCAGCCAGCGCGACGCCCTGGGCATGATTGCCGGCAGACGCTGCTACTACCCCGCTTTGACGTTCTGCTTCAGTCAGTTGACTCATGCGGTTATAAGCACCGCGCAATTTAAACGAAAATACCTGTTGCAGATCTTCGCGCTTTTGCAAAATCTGATTGCCCAGCCTTGCCGACAAACGCGGCATCACTTCCAGCGGCGTTTCGATGGCAACATCGTACACCCGCGCTTTAAGGATTTTTTCTACGTACTCGGTAAGCATTGGCTTTGGCATGGCATCATTTAACAATACAAACCGTGTACGTTACCATTGCCCGCACTTTATCTCTATAATTGCCCGCTAAAACGTAATTAACAAAATCACAAGGATTAGCAATGACTGCTGATGAAATGAAAAAACAAGCCGCCTGGGCGGCACTGGAATACATCACAACCGACGGTGTGGTTGGTGTAGGCACCGGTTCCACGGTCAATCATTTTATTGACGCATTGGCGACTATTAAAGGCCGTATTGAAGGCGCTGTTTCCAGTTCCAATGCCTCGACCCAGCGTCTGAAAGATCACGGCATTCATGTATTTGATCTGAATGAAGTCAGCGAAGTCGCTGTCTATGTCGATGGCGCTGATGAATCGAATCATTATCTGCAACTCATCAAAGGTGGTGGCGGCGCGTTGACCCGCGAAAAAATCATTGCCGCGGCGGCTGACAAGTTTGTCTGTATCGCCGATGCAACCAAGCTTGTCGATGTGCTCGGTAAATTCCCACTGCCTGTAGAAGTTATTCCGATGGCGCGCAGTTATGTCGCACGGGAAATCGTCAAATTAGGCGGTCAACCGGTTTATCGCGAAGGTTTTATCACTGATAACCATAATGTCATTCTCGATGTGCATGGCTGGGATATTATGGAAGCTATCAAACTGGAAAAAACACTGAACGATATCGTTGGTGTGGTGACTAATGGCCTGTTTGCAATGCGGCCTGCTGATGTCTTATTGCTGGGCAGCGAAAACGGTACCAAAACCGTTCACGCCAAATCCTAATCCTGTCTGAGGTCGGTTTTTAAGCCGGCCTCAGCGTAATTGAGCTGATTATGTTCAGACCCCTGAGTATCTACATCGGTGCCCGCTATACCAAGGCCAAACGCCGTAATCATTTTATTTCATTTATTTCGCTGACCTCGATGCTGGGTGTGGCACTCGGTGTTGCCGCGTTAATCACGGTGTTGTCGGTGATGAATGGTTTTGAAAAAGAATTGCGGGAGCGGATTCTGGGCATGACATCCCATGCCTGGGTGACCGGCGCAGATGGCACTTTGACCGACTGGCAAACATTGGAGTCACAGATTCGCGGCTTTCCGCGGGTTGAAAACAGCGCGCCGTTTGTTGAAGGTCAGGCAATGCTCAATCAGGGCAATAAAGTACGTGGCAGCCTGGTGCGCGGTATTGACCCGGCCTTGGAACCCCGCGTTTCGACCATTGGCGACAAAATGGTGGTAGGTGAGCTCACCGATTTAAAAGCCGGTGAATATGGCATTGTGTTGGGCAAAGATTTAGCCATCACCATGGGCGTCACCGCTGGCGATAAAATCACCGTTATTACACCGCATGTCACCCCCACACCGGCTGGTGTCATTCCGCGTCTTAAACGCTTGAATGTGGTTGGTATTTTTGAAATCGGCATGTATGAATATGACAGTGCCTTAGCGGTTATGCATATTGAAGATGCGGCAACACTGTTTCGGATCCCCGGCAAAGTCAGTGGCCTGCGGCTGAAACTTGACGATGTTTATCAGGCGCCGCAAATTACCCGTGAATTGTTGCTTAGTCTGCCACCGGAATACCGCGCTGCCGATTGGACGTATCAGCATGCTAATTTCTTCCGGGCACTGAAAACCGAAAAAACCGTGATGTTTGTCATTCTGATGCTGATTGTCGCCGTGGCAGCCTTTAATATCGTCTCGACGCTGGTCATGATGGTCACCGACAAACGCTCTGATATCGCCATTTTGCGTACATTGGGCATGTCTCCCGGCGGCATTATGGGTATTTTCATGGTGCAAGGCGTGGTTATCGGCCTGATTGGCACCCTACTCGGTATCATCGGTGGTGTCGCCCTGGCATTGAATGTTTCCAATATTATTGCCTGGGTAGAAACCATGCTCGGTTACCAGTTCCTGCCTGCTGATGTGTATTACATCAGCGATCTGCCATCACAACTGCAATGGCATGATGTCACTGTGATTGGTATTACCGCATTTGTTTTATCTGTTTTATCAACTATTTATCCATCATGGCGGGCTTCAAAAGTTCGCCCAGCTGAGGCCCTGCGTTATGACTGATGCGCCCGTTATTGCTTGCCGGCAACTGGCCAAACGTTATAAAGACGGCCAGTTGGAAACGCCGGTATTAAGTAATGTCAATTTAACCGTCAATGCCGGCGATCGCATTGCGATTGTCGGCAGTTCTGGTTCTGGTAAAAGCACATTGCTGCATTTGTTGGGCGGGCTCGATACGCCGACCAGCGGTGATATTGAAGTATTAGGCCAGTCACTGGCTGATTTATCAGTGCGTAAACTTAGCAAGCTGCGTAATCAATCGCTGGGCTTTGTCTATCAGTTTCATCATTTGTTGCCTGAATTCAGCGCGGTTGAAAACGTTGCGATGCCACTGGTCATCGGCGGCCAAAAACCTGCTGAGGCCAAAGCCGAAGCTGAAAAATTACTGGAAAAAGTCGGCCTCGGTCACCGGCTGGGTCATAAACCCAGCGAATTGTCTGGTGGAGAGCGTCAACGTGCTGCTTTGGCAAGAGCATTGATTACCCGGCCGGCTTGTTTATTGGCCGATGAACCGACCGGTAATTTGGATCACCGCACCGCTGAAGGCATTTTTGACTTAATTATGGAATTGAATCAGCAGATGAACACTGCACTGGTCATTGTGACCCATGATCGCCAGCTAGCGGCGCGTATGGATACAGCATATACCTTGATGGATGGTGAACTCAGCCATTAATCAGCGTTTTATGACTGCTGAAATTAGTCACCAGGCGGCGTTTTTTTGCCACGTTGCAGCCAATTGCGAATGACAACCAGCCGCCAGGCCAGCCTGACAAAAATAACCCCGAAAATAGCCGCTACCGTTGCGCAAATCAGCGAGCCCAGCAATAACGGCTGCCAAATCATGGCAAACTCACGGCTGAACCATTCCCAACTGAGACTGAAAGCATACTGACCGATCGGCATTTCCAGAATCATTGCACCGATTTTGTATTCAAAATAATAAATCGGCGCCACGGTCAGCGGATTAGTGATCCACACGCACATCACTGCAAACGGCAAATTAGCACGCAGTAATATTGCCAATGGCGCGGCAAGCAGCATCTGCATTGGAAACGGTATCAGACCAATAAACAGACCGATTGCCACCCCTATCGCCACCCGTTTACGATTTAAATGCCAGAGTTGTGGATCCAGAATGCGCTGCCCGAAGCGTTGCAGCTGTGGATGTTCGCGCATTACCTTGTGATCTGGCATGATGCGTTTTAGGAATTTACGAGGCATTGCGACTCAATTTCACATGACGTGAACGCCATTATAGGGATATATGGTTTACTCTGCCATCGCGTTTTTATTGGGCTGCGTAACAATTTTGCAGCTCAGTTCTTTACCTGACTGGCCGATTTGGCTGGGGCTGGTCCTGTTGTCAGTGATTATCATTCACTGGCGATTTTTTGGGCTGGCTGCATTCATCATCGGCCTTTTCTGGACTTCTGGCTACACCGCCTTAAATCTCAATGACAGATTATCGCCCGCACTGACCGGTGAGGATATTACGCTTAAAGGCCAGATTGTTGGCCTGCCTCAAAAACAGGATCAACGTCTGCGTTTTTTGTTACAGCCAGACGATAGCGATGTTCGGTTACCGGAAACAATCCGCCTGAACTGGTATTACCCGCCAGCAGATTTACCCCAGGCCGGTGAGCACTGGCAATTAACAGTAAGGCTGAAACCGCCTTATGGCATGGTCAATCCAGGCAGCTTTGACTATGAAGGCTGGTTATTTCAGCAAGGTATCGGCGCCACCGGCTATGTACGTGAAGATCGGCATAATAAACGTTTAAAAACCGCTGATAAACTTTCAGTCAGCTACTGGCGACAACACCTGCTTGATACCCTGCAAACCACCATGACTGACTCACCGCAAAGGCCTCTTATTGAAGGCCTGACGCTGGGATTTCGCGACAATATGTCGCCACAGCAATGGCAGATCTTACGTAATACCGGTACCAGTCATTTACTGGCAATTTCCGGGTTACATATCGGGCTTGCCGCGGCGATTGGTTTTTTTCTGGGCCGCTGGTTATGGGCATGCTTCAGTCCGCTATGTCTGCGCTTACCGGCACAACAATTTGGCGCTTTGACGGCCATACTGTTTGCACTGACTTATGCCTTACTGGCTGGCATGTCGATTCCCAGCCAGCGCGCATTAATCATGGTGGTTGTGGCCATGATGGCGGTTTTATTGCGCCGCCGGGTGCTCAGTTATCAATTGCTGGCCGTGGCTTTGCTCATGGTACTGGTATGGGATCCGCTAGCAGTCATGTCAGCCGGTTTATGGCTGTCTTTTGCGGCAGTGTTGGTCATTATTTACGTTAGCCAGAACCGCAAGCCAGTGAATAAATGGCACTGGGCCAGTATTCATATCTGGATTACCATCGGACTGACGCCATTGCTGCTGGTATTTTTTAACAGCACCTCACTGATTTCACCACTGGCCAATCTATTCGCCGTCCCATTGGTCAGTTTGCTGGTGGTACCGTTGCTGCTCTTGGCAATCAGCATAATGTTGATCCATCCCCCGTGGAGCCAGCCTTTATGGCAATTAGCAGATTGGTTGCTGGCAGGGTTGTGGTGGTCATTGCAATGGCTTGCCGATCTGCCGGTCGCTTTGTGGCAGACCGCCAGTTTGCCAATCAGTATCGTTGGGCTGAGTGTGCTGGCGTTTATCTGGTTAATGGCGCCCAGAGGCTGGCCAGCGCGTTGGCTGGGCTTATTTTTATTATTACCGCTGTTTTTTTATCAACCCGACAGGCCGGATAAAGGCAGTGTCTGGTTGACAGTATTGGATGTCGGTCAGGGATTGTCGGCCGTCATCAAAACCGAAAATAAAACGCTGGTGTTTGATACCGGGCCACAATTTGGTGACTTTAATACCGGCGATGCCGTGGTATTGCCGTTTTTGCAGCATCGCGGGATTAAACACCTTGATATGCTGGTTATCAGCCACGGTGATAACGATCATATTGGCGGTACCGCCGCCATTATCAAGTCGCTGCCGGTTTCTGCTATTCGCAGCAGTGTGCCGGCACAGTTACCCGATGCAAAAGCCTGTGTTGCCGGGCAAAAATGGTCTTGGGATGAAGTCAGTTTTGAGTTTCTGCATCCGTCTCAGCAAACCATAGGTTCTGCCAACGAGCGTTCTTGTGTACTTAAAATCAGCAGCCGTTATGGCAGTATGCTGCTGACCGGTGATATCGAAAAGCAGGCCGAGGCCAGTCTGATTAAAAACGATAAAAATGCTTTGCCGGCCGACATTTTACTGGTTGCACATCATGGCAGTCGTAGTTCGTCATCGGCTGCTTTTATTGATGCCGTCTCGCCTCAGATTGCTGTCATTGCCAGTGGCTTTAATAATCGTTACCAGTTTCCGGCCGCTGAAGTGGTAAAGCGTTTTCAGGATCGTCAGATCCCGCTATTTAATACCGCAGACAGCGGCGCTGTAATATTTCAACTGGATTCACAGACACCAATAACGCCTGTGCGCTGGCGTCAGAAAAACCGGAAGTTATGGCGTGCGGACGCTACTGACTAAGCGTTTTTTCACGTATCATGATGGCTGTTTTGGATTATTGCAGGACTAGAAATCATGCTGGAATTGTTTAAAGCCGGTGGCTGGCTGATGTTTCCGTTATTTGCTTGTTCGGTCATCGCTATAGCCATCATTGTCGAGCGTTTCTGGAGCTTGCAAACCCGGCGCATTGCCCCGCCGGAGCTGATAACTCAAATCTGGCAATGGCTGCGCTATAACCAGGTCGATCAGGATCGTATCAAAAGCCTGCAAAAAAATTCCCCGCTCGGCCGAATCCTCGCCGCAGGGCTTGCCGACCGCAATGCCGCGCGTGATATCACCAAAGAAAGCATCGAAGATACCGGCCGCCATGTTACTGCGATGATGGAAAAAAACCTCAACACACTAGGCACCATCGCCGCAATTTCACCCCTGATAGGACTCCTCGGTACGGTATTTGGCATGATCAAAGTGTTTGCTGCTATTACTGTCTCTGGTGTTGGTAATCCGGAAACGCTGGCCGGTGGTATTTCAGAAGCACTAATCACCACCGCTGCAGGCTTGGTGGTCGCCATTCCCAGCGTTATTTTTTATCGTTATTTTCGCGGCAAAATTAACCACCTGGTGGTTAATATGGAAGAGCAAGCCATGCAATTGATTGAGATTTTGCACGGTGATCGCGATTTTGATCCGGATGAGGCCAAGCAGCCATGAAACTGCTCCCCCGCTATTCTGAGGAACCGGATGTCAATCTGACACCGATGATCGATGTGGTGTTTTTGCTGCTGCTGTTTTTTATGGTGTCGACCAGTTTTATTCGCGAAAGCTCTTTAAAAGTTGACTTACCACAGGCCACCGGCGAGCAGCTTGAAGAACAGACAGCACCGATTGATATCGTCATTAATGCTGATGGCGAAATGCTCATCGATAATTTACCGGTGCTGATTAAAAATGCTGATGATATGCGCCGGGCATTAAAAACCGCCGTTGGTGACAATACCGATCCCCATATTATTATCAGTGCTGATGCCGAGGCCGCTTATCAACGCATTGTCACCGCCATGGATGCGGCGCAATCATTGGGATTTAGCCGCTTAACGCTGGCCACACGTCAAACCCGCGAGGCACCATGAGTCAACCGGTTCGCGTGGTCAGCGCCAGTCAGCTTTACCGGCGCCTGCTCAGTTATGTAAAACCTTATTGGCCAGCATTTATTGCCGTTGTCATATCGATGCTGATTTATGCCGCCAGCGAAACTGGCATGGCGGCGATAATGAAACCGCTGATGGATGGCAGTTTTGTTGAAAAAGATCCGACCATGATCAAGCTTATTCCGCTGGTTTTGATCGGTATTTTTCTTATTCGTGGTCTGGCCAATTTTCTGACCACATATGGTCTTGGCTGGATCGCCCGTAATGTAATTAAAACGCTCCGCGAGGAAATGTTTGACCGGTTACTGACGCTGCCTGCCAGCTTTTTTGACCGCAGTACTTCCGGCCAGCTGATGTCAAAATTGCTTTACGATGTTGAACAGGTTGCCGATGCGGCGACCGATGCCGTGCTGGTGTTGATCCGCGACACATTGACCATTATCGGGCTGATTGCCTGGATGATTTATCTGAATGGCCTGCTATCGTTAATTATTTTGCTGACGGTGCCGTTTATTGGCTTGTTGGTTTATCAAATCAGCAGCCGCTTTCGCCGCATCAGTAAATCGATTCAGGATTCGATGGGTGACGTCAGTCATGTCAGTAGCGAGATCATTGAAGGCCATCGCGAGGTGAAAAGCTTCGGTAGTCAGGCTTATGAAGCCAAACGCTTTGACAAGGTTAATCAGCTCAACCGCCGCCAGCGAATGAAAAAAATCGCGACCGAAGCCACCAGTCAGCCCATTATCGAGTTGATAGCCGTACTCGGTCTGGCCGGTGTGATTTATCTGGCAACGCTACCGGAAATGCTGGAAACCATTACTGTTGGTACCTTCATCTCATTTATCACAGCGATGTTTATGATCCTGACACCGCTCAAACGGCTGACCAAACTCAACTCCAAACTACAGGCCGGTATTGCCGCTGCTGAAAGTATTTTTGGTTTGCTGGATCATCAACCCGAAAACGATAATGGCAGTCAAAAACTGGGCAGGGCCAAAGGTGACATCGCATACCAGCAAGTTGGCTTTAGCTATGACGCTAATAAAGGCAATGTGCTCAGTGATATTAATTTTTCGGTCAAAGCCGGCCAGACCATTGCCTTTGTCGGTCATTCCGGCAGTGGCAAAACCACACTGGTCAGTTTGCTGCCCCGCTTTTACAACCCTTCCAGCGGTCGGATTTTGATTGATGGCATTGATGTTATGGATCTGCAACTGGCGGATTTGCGCCGGCAGATTTCCCTGGTGAATCAACAGGTAATTTTGTTTAATGACAGCATTGCCAACAATATCAGTTATGGCCGTGCCGAAATCAGCGAAGCCGATATTATTGCTGCTGCCAAAGCCGCCCATGCATGGGACTTTATTGAGCGGCTGCCTCAGGGTCTGCAAACCCAGGTGGGTGAAAACGGGGTATTGCTGTCCGGTGGGCAACGACAACGCCTGGCCATTGCCCGTGCGTTATTGCGTGATGCGCCGATTTTGATTCTTGATGAAGCCACTGCATCATTGGATAGCGAAGCCGAACGGCATATTCAGGCAGCACTGGAACAACTCATTAAAACCCGCACGACACTGGTCATTGCGCATCGTTTATCCACGATTGAGAAAGCTGATTTAATTGTCGTGATGCATAACGGTGTCATTGTTGAAACCGGTAATCATCAGGAATTGCTGAATAAAGGCAAACATTATGCGGAACTGCACCGCCTGCAATTTCAGCAAGGCTGAGTGACACCGTGCAATGGCTGACTAAACGCTGGTATCAACCGTCACCACTGCGCTGGTGTTTGGCACCCTTAAGCGGCTTATTCCGGTTAATTGCAGCGCTAAGGCGGTATGCCTACCAACAAGGTTTCTTCAAAAGCCAGCAATTACCGGTACCGGTCATTATCGTCGGTAATATCAGTGTTGGCGGCAGTGGTAAAACACCGCTGGTGTTATGGCTTACGCAACAACTCCAACAACGTGGCTGGCGACCGGGCATTATCAGCCGTGGTTATGGCGGCAAAACGGCACATTATCCGTTAACGGTGACCGCTGAGACATCTGCCAGCGAAAGTGGTGATGAACCCAAATTACTGGCCCTGCGAAGTGGCTGTCCGGTTGTCGTCGCGCCGGATCGGGTGGCTGCCGGCCGACAATTACTGGCCGACTTTGACTGTAATATCATTATCAGTGATGACGGTTTGCAGCATTATCGGCTGGCCAGGGATTTAGAGTTGGTCGTGGTAGATGCCCGCCGGGGCTTTGGTAATGGGTTTTGTCTGCCGGCAGGTCCTTTGCGTGAACCCGTTTCACGGCTGGATAAGGTTGATTTTGTCATTTGGCATGGCGAGAGTAACCACCCATGGACCATGCAGTTAACACTGAAAGACGCGGTTAATTTAGTTGAACAACGGCGTCATCCGCTTGCTGATTGGCAAGGCCAAACCGTGCATGCTGTTGCGGGTATTGGTGATCCACCGCGATTTTTTGATCAGTTACGGGCCGCCGGTCTGAACGTCATTGAACATGCATTTGCTGACCACCATATGTATACCGCTGCCGATTTACGTTTCACTGGTAAGCTGCCGGTGCTGATGACCGAAAAAGATGCGGTAAAATGCCAGGCATTTGCCAGCGAAAATTGCTGGTCGGTGCCAGCTGATGCCGTTTTAACTGATGGACTGGCCGATGCCATTAGTAACCGTTTAAAGGAACGATAATGGATAAAACCTTACTGGAAATTCTCGCCTGCCCTTTGTGTAAAAGTGGTGTGCGTTTTAATAAAGCCAAGATGGAGTTGACCTGTCCGGCCTGCCGTCTGGCTTATCCGATACGCGATGATATTCCGGTGATGCTCGCTGAAGAAGCGCGTGAACTGCCAGCCGACGAGGAAATTTAATGGCTTTTCGGGTAGTCATTCCGGCACGTTTTGCGTCAACGCGATTACCGGGCAAACCGTTACGAGATATTGCCGGTAAACCTATGATTGAACATGTTTACCAGCGGGCGCTGGAAAGTAATGCCGACAGTGTGATTATTGCCACGGATGATCAGCGCATTGCCGATGCGGCCCGTAAATTCGGCGCTGATGTGTGTATGACCCGTGCAGATCACCAGTCTGGCACCGATCGGCTGGCCGAAGTCGCGCATTTGCGCTCATTTGATCCGGCTGAAATTATCGTTAATGTTCAGGGCGATGAACCCTGCCTGCCAGCGCAATTGATTAACCAGGTTGCAGATGATTTGGCAGAACACAGTAAAGCGGCAATCACCTCTTTATACAGCCGAATCGAATCAGCAGAACAGATATTTGATGCCAATGTGGTTAAAGTGCTGGTCGATGTGCAGGGCTATGCTTTGTATTTCAGCCGAGCGCCCATTCCCTGGCTGCGTGGTGTGTTTGGTGAGGATAAACCGCTGCCTGATGATTTACCGCATCGCCGGCATATTGGCCTGTATGCCTACCGAACCAGTTATTTACAGCGTTATGCGGATTTTGCGCCCTGTACTATTGAGCAGTTTGAGTCGCTGGAACAACTGCGCGCGTTATATCACGGCAATCGTATTCACCTAACTGAAGCGAGCGTTGCACCAGGGCATGGCGTTGATACCGAAGCGGATCTGCAATTAGCGACGCGTTTATTATCACAATAATTTACTGAGGCAATAATTTATCAAGGCCTGCTGCCCGTAATTCTGCATGTAACTGACCCTCGCCATCAAACACCGGCAAGGTGTAAGTAATGGGGACTGGCCGATGGCCTTCGCCGTATTGGGTCGGTTGAATATTGCTATCCGTATTCAGCACTTGCAGCACCAACTCACTACCGTCCAGCAACTCAATAATCTCACAGAGATGACGGTTATAAACGACCTGCTGACCAATTAAGGCCAGCAGATCTTCACTGGTCAGGTTACTTTTCGCTGTCATCAGTTTTAGGGCTCGCTTCAGTCACTTTTGGTGAATCTTGCTTTTGCGAGTCATTATCGGCCGAAGTGTCATTTTTGGCTACCGGTGCTGCCGAATCTGATTCTGTTTCCTGAGATTTTGCTGGTGCCCGACGGCGGCGATTGTGGCTGCTACCAGTGCTGGTTTTAGAACGACGCGGCGCTTTGGCAGCCGGGACTTTATTACCATCCACTTCCGGAACATCGGTACTCGGCACGACATTACCGTTAATTTCCGGTTCGGGTTCTGGAATCGCGTTACCGTCAATTTCCTTTTTTTCCGGTGGCAATTGGTTGCCGGCATCTTCACTGACCGGTGTGCTTACCGCTGCCGTATCGGTATCACTGCGTCCACGGCGGCGGCGACCACCACGACGTGAGCGGCGGGCATTATTGTTACGGCTGCGTTCGCCATCAGCATTGTTTTCATCTTTACCAGCATCGTTACTATCAACCGCTTCCGCTGGTTTATCAGCGTTGTCCGTGTTTTCTTTACGACGTGGTGGACGTTGTCGCGAACGCGGATTTTTATTGCCTTCAGAAACTGCATCATTATTCGCCGATGCTTTATCAGCAGGTGCTTTTTCTACTGCTGCATTTTCTGCTGACTCATCACGGCGTGGGGTGTTTTTATTACCACCTCGGCGGTTACTGTTGCGACCACCACGGCTGCGACGATTGCCGCTGGATTTATCGGCATTATCGTCGTTTGATTGGGTCACTTTTTTGGCCTTATCCGTTGATTCACTGTTGTCGCTCTGACCGCCGGTCAACACGCCCAACAACCGTTTCAGCAAGCTGGGCTTGCGCGCAGCCTCAGTAGGTTTTTTAATAATAGGTGCCGGTGCAGCGGGCGCGATACCGGTCACGGCAGGTTGTTCCAGTGCCGGTTTATCTTTGAGCATCGCCGGTGTTTCCAGTTCTGGCGTTGAAATCAACTGGTGACTGGTACTGCTGCGTTCAGCGCCTTCTTTGACACGCTCAATATCATAATGCGGCGTTTCCAGATGTGGATTAGGTATCAATAACACCCGAACACCCTGGCGCTTTTCAATAGCATCAATTTGCGGCCGTTTTTCGTTCAGCATAAAGGTGGCAACCGCGACTGGTAATTGCACCACCAATTGTGTGATTTTCTCTTTTGTCGCTTCTTCTTCCAACAACCGTAAAACAGCCAGACCCAACGATTCAACACCCCGGACATGACCTAAACCGGCACAGCGTGGACAGACTTCCTGATGGGCATCACCGAGCGCTGGCCGCAGCCTTTGCCGTGACATTTCCAGCAAACCAAAACGGGAAATACGACCTACCTGAACCCGTGCCCGATCGGCTTTTAAGTGTTCACGCAGGCGATTTTCTACATCACGCTGATGGCGGGTTGGGCCCATATCAATAAAGTCGATAACGACCAGACCGCCTAAATCGCGCAGTCGTAACTGACGGGCGATTTCTTCAGCCGCTTCTAAATTGGTATTGAAAGCCGTTTCTTCAATATCGCCGCCTTTGTTGGCGCGCGCCGAGTTAACATCGATGGAGATCAATGCTTCAGTCGGGTCAATAACCAGCGCACCGCCCGATGGCAATCGCACTTCATGACGAAACGCGCTCTCAATCTGGCTTTCCACCTGATAGCGGGTGAACAGCGGCACTTTATCTTGGTAGAGCTTAAATTTGCTCAAATCGTGCGGCATGACCATACGCATAAAGTCATAGCCGGTTTGGTATACCTCTGGCGAATCAACCAGAATTTCTCCAATATCTTTGCGCAGATAATCACGCAAAGCGCGGATGATGATATTGCTTTCCTGATAGACCAAAAATGGCGCTGGGCGGTCTTTGGTAGCCGTATCAATAGCTGTCCACAATTGCAGCAGATATTCCAAATCCCACTGTAATTCTTCGGCTTGTTTGCCAACACCGGCAGTGCGGACAATCATGCCCATGTCATTTGGAACTTCTAATGAGCGCAGCGCTTCTTGTAATTCAGCACGCTCTTCGCCTTCGATACGACGCGAAATACCACCGGCGCGTGGGCTGTTAGGCATCAAAACCAGATAACGACCGGCCAGGCTGATAAAGGTGGTCAGCGCCGCGCCTTTATTACCGCGCTCTTCTTTTTCGATTTGAACGACCAGTTCCTGGCCAACAGACAACACATCCTGAACGTTGATACGGCCATTGTTATCACCGTCGGCTTTGCCGGGACGGAAATATTCTTTGGCGATTTCTTTCAGTGGTAAAAAGCCCTGACGTTCCGAGCCATATTCAACAAACACCGCTTCCAGACTGGGTTCTACGCGGGTGATTTTACCTTTGTAAATATTGCCTTTTTTCTGTTCGCGGGAGGGGGTATCGATATCCAGATCAAATAAGCGCTGGCCATCAACCATCGCCACACGCAACTCTTCTTCGTGGGTTGCGTTAATTAAAATACGTTTCATGCATAAACCTCAGTTAGAGGTTCACACATCCCTTGGCATGCCGCATGACACAGATGCAGCCACGCAGGTGGACATGCAGATAAGCTGCAATTGCAAAATAATCAATTTTGTTTGCGCGCCCGGCTTAAGCGTTTGCCAGCCGGCGCGTCGTCGGTCAATTTCTGTTGCGCTGCAATAGGGTTCTGCAGTCAGTTTGCGATAGAGCTGCCATCAGCCCTCGCTTTGATTATTTCTTGCCGCCCTGCCCGCTACAATTTGTGCTGTTTGTTGTGCTGTTGCCGGGACGTGGGAACCATTTTTTTCACATTCAGACCCGACTGTCGGGCCCCGTTTGTCACTGAACCCCTGTCCAGCGTCATATATTCGTTTCAGATCCGCCGCATCAACCTGCTTTTGCGCAGGGCGCGACGTGGTAATTCCAGTCTGTTTTGTCAAAAATCAGTATACTGATAGCATTTTCCGGACAGACCAACCAGCGAATATAGCAGTACGGTGCGCTGTCAGCAAGCAAATAAAGTCCTCAATTAATGACCGACGCCGCACAAAAATCTCCAAGTGTTCAATTTATTACCATTGGCGCCGAACATGCGGGCCAACGTATTGATAATTTTTTGATAACGTTGGAAAAAGGTGTACCCAAAAGCCGCATTTATCGGGCAGTACGAAAAGGTGAAGTTCGGGTCAATAAAGGTCGTATTAAACAGACCTACAAGTTGCAAGCCGGTGATGAAGTCCGGGTTCCGCCGTTGCGAGTCAGTGAAAAAACCAACAACGTCCATGTCAGCGACAGTTTGGCGCAAATTCTCCGTCAGCAAATCCTCTATGAAGATGATTATCTGTTGGCACTGAATAAGCCGGAAGGGCTGGCCGTGCATGCCGGCACACAAGTCCTGACCGGCGTCATTGAAGCACTGAAAAAACTCCGGCCTGAAGCTGTTTTCCTGGAACTGGTGCACCGGCTGGATCGTGATACCTCAGGCTGTTTATTAATTGCCAAACGCCGGGATGCCCTGCTGCATCTACAAAACCAAATGCGCGGCAGTGATATTGATAAGCGCTATTTAACGCTGACTTATGGTCGCTGGCCGCAGGATGACGTGATTGTCGACAAAGCCTTGCAGAAAAACACCGTTATCGGTGGTGAAAATATGGTGGTGGTCGATCCGGCTGGTAAAAAAGCTAAAACCCAGTTTCTGGTCAGGCAAACCTTCCGCGGTTGTCAGTTAATGGAAGTCAAATTATTTACTGGCCGTACCCATCAGATCCGCGTTCATGCAGCCTCCAGTGGTCACCCGGTCGCTGGCGACAGCAAATATGGTCAGCGTGCGTTTAATAAACAACTCAAACAAGCCGGTCTGGACCGGATGTTTTTACATGCCTGGCAACTGAATATTGCCCATCCGGAGGATGAGCGGCGATTACAACTAACCGCACCGCTACCGACTGACTTACAAATTTTTATCGAAAAATTAACTGAAAATTAACTATGGCTTATCCACTAATCGTTTTTGACTGGGACGGCACCCTGATGGACTCCACCGGGCATATCGTGTTTTGTATGCGTGAAGCCATTACCAAGTTAGAGATGCCACCACTCACTGATCAACAAATCAGCCATATCATCGGGCTCGGTTTGCCTGAAGCTGTTAAAACGCTGTATCCACAAATTACTGCCGACGACGCACAGATTCTGGTCGATGGTTACCGGCAAATCTGGTTACATCATCCCTTTGAAGCGCCGTTATTCGACAATGCATTAAATATTCTGAAAAAACTGGCAGATCAAAATGTGCTGCTCGGTGTTGCCACCGGTAAAAGCCGGCGTGGTCTTGATAAGGTGCTTAATGAAACCGGTTTGGCCGATTTATTTGTTACTACGCGTTGTGCTGATGAATGCCATTCCAAGCCCCATCCTCAAATGCTCAGCGAAATTATCGATTTTTGTGGTGTACAGCCGGCAGAGACATTGATGGTTGGTGATACCGAATTTGATTTGCTGATGGCCAAGAGTGCCGGTGCTGACAGTGTCGGTATTGGGCATGGCGCTCATGATCTGCCAATGCTGCAGGCCTGCGAGCCACTTGCAATAGTTGATGACTTGTTTGCACTGGAAAGCTGGTTAGCCAGGGTCTGTTGACCTTTCAGAACATAGCAGATGCTAATTGTTTTGCTATGATGTAGGTCCTTTTTATTAACTGCAGGATCCCAGCACATGGCAACATTTGGTGATTTTCCTTCCGATCATAAGTCTTCTGAAGCCCACTCGGCCAACGCTGACGATCAGCACTGGGAACGCAAAATCCTGCAGGATCTGGCTTTTGCGGCGATCCGCGAACAACGTAACAGCCGTCGCTGGGGTTATGTATTTAAAGGCTTAGTCCTGCTGTATCTGTTCGCTTTTATGTTTTTGATGCTGCCCAATGGCGAAAAAGCGACCAAAGATGAGACCCATACGGCGCTGGTCGATATTACCGGCATCATTAGCCCAGAAACTGAAGCAAGTGCCGATATGATGGTAACCGGTATTCGTAATGCCTTTGAAGCGAAACAAGCGAAAGCATTAATTTTACGGTTGAACACGCCCGGTGGTAGTCCGGTTCAATCCGGTATTATCAATGATGAAATCCGCCGGTTACGTTTAACACGTCCCGATTTTCCGGTCTATGCCGTTATTCAGGATATCTGCGCCTCAGGTGGTTATTACATAGCCGTTGCTGCCGATGAAATTTATGCCGACAAAGCCAGTATTGTTGGCTCTATCGGCGTTCGTATGGACAGTTTTGGCTTTACCGAGGCCATTGATAAGCTGGGGGTGGAACGCCGTTCATTGACTGCCGGTCAGAACAAAGCCTTTTTAGATCCGTTTTTACCACTCAAAGAAGATCATGTTGAGCATGCCAACGACATGCTCAACAATATCCACCAGCAGTTTATTGAAGTGGTTAAAAATGGTCGCGGTGATCGGATCAATGCCAATAATGCAGAATTGTTCTCCGGCTTGTTCTGGTCTGGTGAACAGGCGCTGGAACTGGGCTTAATTGATGGACTTGCCAGCAGCAGCGAAGTCGCCAGAGACATTGTCGGCGCTGAAGAAATCGTCGATTACACGCCGCAACCTAATTATCTGGATCGCTTTGCCGGTAAGCTCGGTGCTAGTATCGGTGAGATGCTGCAAAACAGCAGTTACTGGAGCCTGCGCTGATGACCGATTTAATTCCTGCCAATGACTTTGATGAAGGCCAATTGCAAGAGAGATTGGAGCTGTTTCGTTATACCGACTTGACACAACCGTTAATTCAAACACTGTTTGCAATGCAATTACCTGATGAAACGGTTCATGAGGCTGAATGAAATGACGCTGACCCCACAGGCGTTGGTTAACAAATCACTGGAACTTGTTTCAGCGCCAACGACCTATGCCCGGCTGAACGCGCTGATCAGTGATCCGGACAGCGCCATTGATGATATCAGCGCCATTATCAATACTGATCCGGCATTAACCACTCGCCTGCTGAAAATCGTTAACAGTCCGTTTTATGGTTTTCCATCGCAAATCAAAACTATTTCCCGGGCAATAACTATCATCGGCACCCGGGAACTGACGCATTTGGTATTAGCCACTTCTGTGATGAATGCGTTTCGCGGTATACCTGCCAATATGATGGACATGGATACGTTCTGGCGGCATAGTCTGGCCTGCGCCATGACTGCTAAATATCTCGCTGAAGCCACCCATCAGAGTAATTCTGAACAGTACTTTATTGCTGGTCTGCTGCACAATATCGGCAGTCTGGTGTTGTATCAATCTTTACCGGAACTGGCCCGGGAAGCCATCAACAGTGCCCGCTTTGGCCATGAAGTATTGCATAAAGCCGAACAACGCATTATCGGTTTCGATCATGCTGAAGTCGGTGCCATTTTGATTGAAAACTGGCGCTTACCGGACTCGCTGGTGCAAGTCGCCCGCTATCATCATCAGCCAGCCAATGCCGAGCATGATCAGCTGGAAGTTGCCATCGTGCACGTTGCCGATGTTATGGTCAGCAGCGTGCCTTTTGGCCACAATGGCGATCAGCATGTGCCGCCCTTGGATGAACAAGCATGGCAGTTATTAGGCTTAAAACCTGAGGCGATGCCCCCCCTATTATTTAATGTCCACCGTCAGCTCGATAATCTGGCGACATTAATGCGACCCCAACATTAAGATTTCAACTCAACTATTCAAGCGTAAGAGGCAAACATGAGAACCGTATTACTTGGCGCGCCGGGTTCCGGCAAAGGTACACAAGGCGTATTTTTGGCTAAGCAATTTAATATTCCGCAAATATCCACCGGTGACTTGCTGCGCGCCGCAGTGTCAGCCGGTACTGATCTCGGAAAGAAAGCCAAATCGGCCATGGATGCCGGCGCCCTGGTCTCTGACGATATCGTTATTGGTCTGATTCGTGAACGTTTGTCTGAAGCCGATGCACAAAACGGTTACATTCTCGATGGCTTTCCACGCAATATTCCACAGGCTGAAGCCCTCGATAACATGCTCAACGACTTGGGTCAGCCTTTGCAAGGGGTGGTGCTGCTGGATGTGCCTTTTGAAGAGTTGATGCAACGCTTAACCGGCCGCCGTACCTGTAAAGACTGTGGCGCCATTTTTAACGTGCATTTATCGCCACCGAAACAAGATGGCATCTGTGATAAATGTGGTGGTGAATTGTTTCAGCGTCAGGATGACAACGAAGAAACGATCGCTAATCGTCTGAAAGTGTACGAAGAACAAACCGCGCCGCTGATTGGTTATTATCAGTCACAAAATAAACTGCATACTATTAAAGGCACCGGGGACATTGACCAAATCACCAAAGCCGTCGGCGCTGTATTTGACGATATTTAATCGTCAGTAAACCCGGTCATGGCGCGGATTTTAACGGTTGGTATCGCTACCCTCGATATTATTAATCAGGTATCGGCCTACCCTGTTGAAGACACCGAAATCCGCGCCTTATCACAACAACAACGTCGCGGTGGCAATGCCAGTAATACCGCTGTAGTACTGAGTCAGTTGGGGCATCAGGTTGATTTTGCCGGGGTGTTAATTGATGAACCAGACTTAGCCGTGATTACGGCTGATCTGGACGCTTATCAGGTTAATTATCAATATTGCCGGCAGCTTAAAACCGGCAAAATGCCAACATCCTATATCAGTGTCAGCACTGAGACTGGCAGCCGGACCATTGTCCACTTTCGTGATTGCCCGGAGCTTAGTTTTGGTGACTTTCAGCACATTGATTTGAGTGTCTACGACTGGCTGCATTTTGAAGGTCGTAATATTACTGAAACCCAACAAATGCTGGCTTATGCTGCACAACAACAGCCAGCATTACCGCGTTCGGTAGAGCTGGAAAAACCACGCGATGGCATCGCGCGACTGTTGGAAAATGCCAGTTTTGTGATGGCGTCACAGCCGTTTGCTGAAGCTGCCGGTTATCACAGTGCCGAAGCCTTTTTATCTGATCTGGCCTTTAATCAGGCCACTTGCAGTTGGGGCGCTGATGGACTCTGGGGGAAATTTGCCTCGCAATTGCGATATCAACCAGCTACCAGGCTGGATCAAGTCACCGAAACCTTAGGTGCCGGCGATACCCTGAATGCCGGATTGATTCACGGCATGCTGCAAAAATGGCCAAATGAGAAAGTGTTAACTTTTGCCAGCCAGCTCGCCAGCTTAAAATGTCAGCAACAGGGTTTTGCCAATTTAAATCACATTTTTAAAACAACCGACTATGACTGAACGTTATTACCTGACCAAAGCCACCGAGCTCAAAGAGAATACCGCCAAGGAATTTGAGATCAACATCAATAACACGACGTTGGCTGGATTTGTACTACGGTTTGACGGTGAGCTTTATGGCTATCTGAATCACTGTCCGCATCTGGGCGTGCCACTTAACTGGCAACCAGACACCTTTATGTCGCTGGAAGCCACCCATATTCAGTGCAGTACACACGGTGCATTATTTAATCCCGATGATGGTTTATGTGTTTCCGGGCCTTGCAGAGGCGAGCATTTGAAGCCGCTGACGCTGGAAATAACAGAGCAACAGGACGTTTACCTGATCTATTAAGTCTGATAGGTTAAAAAGACCTCATTAATCACAGACAAATGGAGATATATGGCTATTTTGCTGGAGAAATGGTCTGAATCAGCCCTGACCAGCCTGGGCTTTTTCTGGATGGCGCTTTGGGCTTTTGTGCTGGGTTATCTTGTCAGCAGCATTATCCAGGTCATGGTTTCACGTAGCGAAATTCGTAAACTCATGGGCAACGATGATCTAAAATCAATATCTGCCGGCACCGTTTTTGGCTTTATCTCCAGCTCCTGTAGCTTTGCGGCCCTGGCAACTTCCCGCGCCTTATTTCAGAAAGGCGCTAATTTTGCGCCTTCAATCGCTTTTTTGCTTGCTTCCACCAACCTGGTTATTGAACTGGGTTTTGTTATCGCGTTGTTTCTGGGCTGGCAATTTGTCGTCGGTGAATATGTCGGTGGCATTGTTCTGATCCTGCTGGCCTGGTTATTTATTATGGTAACTAACCCGGCGAAATTGATTAAAAAGGCCCGGGAAAATAAATCTGATGACGCGCATGACCATGAAAGCGACGGCCATGCCTGGTCACGTATTTTTGATAAAGAAATCTGGTCAGCAATCAGTCAGAAATATGTCATGGAATGGCAGATGGTCTGGAAAGATGTGCTGATAGGTTTTACTCTCGCCGGTGTCATTTCTGCCTTTGTGCCCAAAGCCTTTTTCGAATGGCTGTTTATCGGTGTCGGTACTACGGATCCGGGTTTCTGGGCAATATTGCAACAGACGCTGGTAGGTCCTGTTGCGGCATTTTTTACCTTCATCGGTTCGATGGGCAATATTCCATTGGCTGCCGTGCTGTTCGGAGAAGGTGTCGCTTTTGCCGGTGTCATGGCTTTTATTTTCTCTGATTTGGTTGTACTGCCGGTATTACGCATCAATGCCCGTTATTACGGCTGGAAAATGGCACTGTATATCCTGCTGATGCTGTTCACCTGTCTGGTGGCCGCCTCACTGCTGATGCATTACGGACTGCAATTATTTGACTGGCTGCCGGATCAGAGCCAGTGGTCATCACCGGCTGATCGTGATCACTTTCAGCTTAATTATCAGTTCTGGCTCAACGTGGTATTCGGGCTTGTTTCACTATGGATGTTTGTCAGCTGGAAACGCCAGCATAAAGGACACGGCCATCATCATGATCATGGGGGTGGCGGACAGCCCATCATTAATACTCTGTGTGTGCTCTCAGGTGTCTGGTTGGGTGCTGGTGTTATGCTGAGTCTGATTTAAGTAACGCAGATACGGCCTGACGTAATTCCTCAATAATGGCCTTACGGCCGGGTAACGACAACGCGCTGGCCACTTGACTGAAGGATTGACCCTGGATAATTTTTTTTACCAGCAGTGCCCGGTGCTCAGGGTTCGGCCCGGTCAACTGGCCGGAGAGTAATTTTGGCTGCAACCATCGCCAAAGCAGCGGCTCGGTGGACTCAAATGCACGCTGCTGCCAGGCAAAACCTTGAATTGCATGTAACTCGTGCGCTTCAATCACGCCGTTTCCGGCGGGCAGCGTCTGGGACAATAAGATAACCAGTTCATGATCCAATTCACGCTGTGCCTGCAGTAACAGAAACGGCCATGATTGTTGCCATATCTGCTGAGCCTTGGTGATGATCGATTCCCCGGTCTTTGATAATGCCCGCAACAAAATCCCGGCTCGCTGGCCGCTGACTTCATCGGCCTGTTGGCCCACTCTGACCGGCAGATAGTCGTTATTAAGCCAGAAATGCAGCAGATCGCGATCCAACGCAAAGCTGGTTCCAATCGCATCGCATTGACCGCTGAAATGTGACTGAATGTTATCCAGCAAACGACTTCCCAGCCCCTGCCCCTGCAAAAACGGATGCACGGCAATCCGAATAATACGTTGATAACGACAACCACCGGCTTCTATGACCCCACTATGTGCCAGCAATGTCTGTGGTAAGAGTTGACCTTTGAGCCGTCGCTTGCCATCAAACACCTGTTGAGCCAGATCGTCTGCCAATGGTTGTTCACTGACCAGCCAGGCACTTGCAATCACCTGTCCCTCTGCTTGCATAACCATCACAGAAATATCATCCCGATCCAGCAGCATTTGCAGATCTGACGGACGGGTCCGGTAATGCGCCAGTACCATTAAGCCGTATACCTGTCGGAGTAACAGAACATCATTTGCCAGTTGTTGTTTATCAAGAGCCCTAAACTTCGCTTCAGCAATCGATACCGGTGAAAGCTGAGCCTCACTGACCGGCTCAGCATCCAGCAATAAAGCATCAAAGCTGAACTGTTCCAGCACATCATCAGCCGCCCAGCGAACCGGCTGGGTTAAAGTCACTGAGCGCCAATCCGGCGTGAGCCTATCCAGTGTTTTTTTAAATCGCACAGCAAAACCGCGACCGGTACCCTCATAACCATGTTCCGTAGTAGAAAATACCAGCCGTGAGTAAGTTTGCAGTAGCGTTTCCAGCATCGGTGCCGGGACCGCGGCTGCTTCATCAATGATCAGCAAATCGCATGGCGGCTTGCCGGTAATTAATGCATCAGGCGCGATAAACTGAATTTCCGACTGTTGCCAGTGGACGCTATTTTGATGACGTTCAGCGTCAGGCAAAGCCATCGTCGCATGTTCAAGTAACGGCTGGATGTTGCTGATTGCCGGAGCCGTAATCAGAATTTTATTTTTACCCTGTTTCAACA
>CAYYRO010000001.1:5796-61703 GCA_964474075.1 uncultured Methylophaga sp. | reverse complement strand
CTGAGCTGGCACTCAAAGGAATCATACCTTCATGGTAACCGGCCAATACCTGCCAATTATCCGTCAGATCATAGGTTGCAGAAATACCGGGCAGAAACTCCTGGTAGTCATTATCAACGCGATCAGTTACTGACGAACGCGCTGGCTCACCGTAACGACGGGCTTTGGTTTCAACATCTTCCATCCGCAGTGAAGCACTTAACAGTAAACGTTCGGTCACCTGAAAATCGTCGGTGATCCACATGCTTAATGCCTGTGCTTCTTCCAAACGGTTATCACCACCGCTGACGCTGTCAGCATTGGTGCTTTGATACACCAGTTGACCGTTTTGTTGGTCATAAAAATCAATTGGCTGGAAGCGATCCGTTTCATCAAAGTGCTGACGAACACCAAAATTCAGATCATGCGCACCCAATAACCAGTTGAAATTCAGCTGTGCACCATATGAGTCGTATGAACGGTTATTGTTTTTGTAGCGCAGACCAGCAACATCACGAGTACCATCAAGAATAGCCTGTGCGTCAGCATTACCGTCATTGGCGTCAGCAACGATATTGTCACCTGTTTCTGGGTTACGGCCATCAAATTTAAACCAGTTCCGCTGGAATTCATTGTGATACAAAGTCACATTGGAGCTGAAAGTATCGGTCCATTTGAAGGTATGGCTGAGATTGACACCGGTATGGTCGTTATCCATATTGTCGATTTCAGTCAGGCCATAACGACGATTTTCGTCACGGCTGAAATCGGCATCGGTAAGGCCTGCGTAGGTTTCATCAGAGTCTTCAAATGAACGCTGGAATTTAAACAGCACTTCATTACGCTCATCTTCCCAAGATAATTTGCCGACATAGTCCTGGATCTCAAAACCACTGTCCTGGCTGCTGCGATCAATATCTTTAAAGCCTTGGTTATTACGTTGCACAGTCTCCAGCAAGTAACCAAAACCACCTTCTTTACCACCATAATAAGCGTGGGTATCAAACGAACCTTCGTCACTAAGCATCAACATGGCGCGGCCTGAATGTTGTTCAGGGATCGGCGTTGATACCAGATTGACTACACCACCAATCGTTTGTGGTCCGTAACGCAATAATGGCGCGCCTTTCAGCACTTCAATTGAATTCAGGCGCATCGCCGTTGGGAAATAATAGGCCGCTGGGTTTGAATAGGGTGCTGGTGCAATCAACACACCATCTTCCATCAGGGTAATGTTTTGGCTACGCTCTGGTGCCGCGGCACGAATACCGATGTTAGGACGCAAACCCATACCATCTTCTTCCAGAACATATACGCCAGGTACAGTTTTTAAAACCTGATGAATATCAGTCGTCGCTTCTGTCGTTAATTGTTCGTTGTCGACAAAATACGCTGAACCGGGTAAGTCACGGGCGGCTTCACCACTGCCAATAACGGTAAATGCATCTAAGCTTTTAACATCATCTTCGGCGATTGCCTGCATGGAGAAACTGCTGATAGCCGCAGCAGTCATCGCGGCGAGGAGTTTTTTCTGAGTCATAGAATGTGGCCTGTCAGAACGTGAAAAAACGAATATTCTAAATGCAAACTATTATCATTACAATATAGATTGTTAGTTTTTGTTAACTTAACTACATCATAACCCGCATGCTGTGATGACCTGATTCTCGTTGCCGCATATGAAACATGGCTTTGCTGATATCAATGGCATAGTTAGCAAACTGTTGCTCAGTCATCCGCAGCGTTAAAGCGCCCATGTTTATGTGAATCATCTGACAATCCGGGCAAAACTGAATATCGCAGCCCGGTGAACTGAAAATAGTTTCTGGCTGGCAGCTATTGGTCTGTTGCATAAATTACTCCTGTTATGAAAAGTCACTGACATCGCAATGGGCTATACGACCACGATGCAACTGATAACTCAGCCACCAGCGTCTCGCCAGTGATTGCCAGAGTTGTTGTTTTAAAGGATGTTCATCTTGCTCGGTGAGCAAACGGTAATTGCGAGCAATTTGCAGTGCCAGACAGGCACTGGCCTGTTGCCGGTAATGATTTTCTAAATGGGCATTGGCGCTGAGCAATAACTGGGCGGCCCAGCTGTCTTGTTGGGGATTATTCATCATTGATTTTTCAAGCGACTGGCGGCGGCCGCCAGCAACATGCTCCATACACTTCGTTTGGAAGAAGAATCGAGACAATTGAAATCGGCGGCGTGCAATTTACCCTGACGGATCAGCATTTCCAGCCGCTCCTGGCGAAACGCCAGATGAATAATCTGGCGATCAGAAGTAGATTCATTGAACTGCATCGGGCGTCACCTCAACGGTCAGCAATCAGCTGAGATGCAGTATAAAGATCAGTTAATCTAAATGCAAATCATTTTCATTTAGATGTATTGACGCCTCTAAAATGGCTGGTTTCAGGGTGAATAAGAACCAGTGCCATAGTAACCATAACCGCGAAACGGCCAATCATGTTTGGGATTATAGGGCCGTTTACGATCTGCGTATTGCTCAGGCCAGACTTGGCTATCGGTCATGGTGACCACCGGCATCCGCAAGGATTTTTGACCTACTTTTCGGGTTTCATCACCGCTTAACGTACCAACGACGGTAACCAAGGCACCCTTTTCATAAATTAACGGATCGAGAAAACCGCTACTTTGCACAATAAACCGGCCAGCACTATTTGCTGTGGTAATCGGTTTGCCATATCGGGTCACCGGAAACTGCACCAGCGTCAGTTCTGACTGGTTTTCCAGGTTACTGACATCAGCTACCACACCAGCCCAACGCACTACTTCGCCCTGATATTGGCTAAGATTCGGTAACACCTGTGCATACTGCAGATCCCGCGCCGGTGGGTTTTCGATAGAGGGGTTCATGGCGGCGCAGCCACTGAGCAGGGCTAACATTATGATGGTCATGAATTTCATTGGATGCATCCTCAAAAGTGTCTGTATTGCATAGACTGCCGGTCACTAAGCAAGTTCAGCCGCACATTAACGCGAATTTTTTTGTTTCCGTCGGGCCTTTTTTTCAGCCTTTTCGGCGCGGCTTTGCTCCAGTAATACCAGTTCCTGTTGCATCATTTCTGGCGTTTCCAGTGTTATCGGACCGAGTTTTCCGGCACGTAATTCTGTCAGCATAATTTTACTGATACGTTCTAAATCGGCCACACCACCAGCACGTAAACATCCCCTTCTGACCGCCATTTCAGCAAGTTGCTCGGTTTCATTGGCGGCCAGTTGTGGCAGGTTAAAGCGAGCTTGCAAGGTGTCGGGATATTGCTGCATTAAGTAAGCCGCCGCATACAGGGCAATATCCTGGTTTTCAAAAGCGGTTTCTTTAATCGCGCCGGTAATCGCCAGCCGATAGCCGGTACCGGGATTTTCCAGATTTCCCCATAGCATGCCGGGGGTATCGTGCAGCACCATGACATCATCAATCTTAATGCGTTGCTGCATTTTGGTGATGGCCGGCTCATTACCGGTCTTGGCAATTAGTCGACCAGCCAACGTGTTTATCAATGTCGATTTACCGACATTGGGAATACCCATGATCATGGCCTGAATTTTCTGCACACTGTTGGCCTTTTCGGGCAACATCTGCGTCACCAGTTGCAGAATCATCTGCCGGCAATCATGCTGCTGGGCGCTGATAGCTAATGTTTTTACACCCTGCTCTTGTTCTAAATACGACTGCCAGATTTGCGTTAACGCTGGATCGGCGAGATCAGTTTTGTTGAGCAGTTTAATGCAGGGTTTGTCGCCACGCAGCTTGCTGAGCATCGGATTGGCACTGCTGAACGGGATGCGGGCATCCAAGACTTCAATGACCAGATCGATGTCCGGCAGTATTTTCTTTATCTCCAGTCCAGCTTTGTGCATATGACCGGGAAACCATTGAATTGCCATGCCTTAACCTATTAAAAGTAATTCGCTGGTTATTATACGTTTATGCAGGTTAGCTGCTTAGATACTGTGAGATATCCACTTCGTCAATTTGCTCCGGTGGTAAAAAGCGTTTGGCATATTGAAGGTAAACACCACTGCGTAAAAACAGCTCGAAAACATCTCTATCCACATGCTGGCGTTCGACCATTTTATGCAGAATATCGACAGCGACGCTAACGGGTTTGGCCTTCTTGTATGGACGATCTGCAGCGGTCAGTGCTTCAAAAATATCCGCCAGTACCATAATACGCTCCGGCATCGACAAGTCTTCAGCAGTCAAGCCGCGCGGATAACCGGTGCCAATCAGGGTTTCGTGATGTGTTGAAGCATAACGCGGTACTTTGGATAATTCAGGCGGGAATGGCAGATTTTCCAGCATTTGAATGGTGCTGATAATGTGTTCGTTGATCTTGAAGCGATCTTCGGGTGACAGTGTGCCGGCACGTACCGTCAGATTGTGCAGCTCACCGAGATTATAGAGATGCTCGGGCACTTGCATCTTGATACCGAATTTCGGATCAAACTCGATGCTATGTTGATGGGCAATAATGTGTTCGACTTTGTCGGCCAGCAGATATTCTGTTGCCGGCAAAGCGGCCGGTTCGCCAACACAGCGATCTTCTTCTACTGGTGACAGACCAAGACGGTCATCAAAATGACGAAGCCAGGTCACCTTGGCGAGCGAGTGCAAGCGCTCAATTTGAGTATCATCCATCGATTCACTGCCAATATTACAATGCGCAATAAAGGCAAAATCGGCCTGAAATTGTTGCTGCAATGCCTCAAATTCTGCGCGAAAATCTGCTTGTTTGGCAGGCTCTGCGGCACAGCGTTTTAAATAGTTGATTTCAGCATCACGTAGCAACACTTCAAAACGCATTCGAATTTCGTGGATGCGGTTATAAATTGTCTCCAGTTTGGTACCTTTATCAACAATATGTTCAGGCGTGGTGATTTTGCCGCAATCATGCAGCCAGGCACCGATACGGAATTCACGCCATTCCTTTTCATCCCGAAAACGGAAACTGTTAAATGGCGCTTCATGAGTTTGCTCGGCTTTTTCGGCAAGCATAAAAGCCAGTTCCGGCACCCGGGCGCAATGACCTGCCGTGTATGGTGACTTGTGATCGATCGCCTGGGCAATTAACTCAATAAACGCTTCCATCAGCGCTTCCTGAGATTTTTCATGTTCTTCAATGGAATGGGACATCGCCATCATTGATGTCGCCAGATCACTGATTTCAATGATATTACTGCGTACTTGCTCAACCTCGCTAAAACGACGTTGTTTAATACGTTCGCTGTCTAATGCCAGATTACGCACCGCCCTGACAATCGGCGAGGCGAATAACCAGCTCACTGGCAATAACAGCAGCAAAATCGCCGCCGTTACCCAGATGGATTTTTGCACTTTATCCAGTGCCGGTGCCAATACACTGGCCACCGGCGTGATAATCGTAAAAAACTCGTTTTCATCAGCACTATCCGTCATCGGCTGAATATAGACAAAATAGTCTTCGCCGTTTAACTGTAAGGTTTGCAGTGTTTTCTGGCTCAGATAGATGTCTTCATCCAATAATTCAGGATAGGGTACAGCGCCTGCTTTAAGGCCACTGCCATCCGCTGCCAGCCATTTGTCGGCCAATGCCTGAAGCTGCGCTTCACCTAAATTGGCCAGGGCCAAATTAAAAATCTCGGCCAGAGCGGCTTTATCGCGATTGATTAAAAAATGCAGGCTGGTGGGGAGTTTATTGTCAGCGGCAATATCAATATCACTATGCACCGTTAAACCATCAAAAAAATACTGCTCGGCGGTGTATTGCAAAATCGCTGCACTGTCCATACCGGCATCAGCCTGCCCATCACGAACGGCCGTCATTACCTGCCGAACGGATTCCACTTCGAGGATATTGATTTCCGGAAATGTTTCCCGCAGATTAGCAATCAGAGACCATCCTTCAGGAATGGCGACCGTTTTGCCCTGTAAATCAGACAGCTGGTTTATCTCAATATCATCACGGGTGACCACGCCATAAGGTAATTCAATAAAAGCATCTGTCATTTGCCCCAGCGCCCGGCGATATTGGTTATCGTAAACAGGCTGAATCACATCCAACTCACCATCGATAAACATTGCTGCCATTTCCTGCCAGCTCAGACCATTCAGATAACGAAGCTCGAGTCCGGTCATTTCAGCAATATAATTCATCACATCAATGGCATAACCGTATGGCTGCCCCGCTACGGCAAAATTTACCGGCGGCCAGTCAGTCTCATTGGATACCAGTAAATATTTATTAGTCTCGATAAGCTTTCGCTGCGCATCAGTGAGCGTTAGTGCTGGGGCTGGTGGCAGACTGTTAGCGCTTGCTACCTGCTGATTAGAGGCGACGATTTCACCACTTTTCTGGTACAAATAAATTTCACTGTCAGCGCCCAGATTCTGACTCTGGAAAAAATCTGATAACGAGGACAAGGCAATATCAATTGCCAAAACTGCATTACTGCCCGGAATTTTGGTGGAGTAGGTCTGACCAGGCGATTGAATATGCTGAAATAAATATGGCTCAGTTTTAAAAACCTCTCCCTCTGTGGCTTTGGTAAACCATTGACGATTACCAGCATTGTAATCCGTTGGATGTTGCCGGCTGTCACGCAAGTTAAAACCGGCATCATAGTATTCAAAACGCCGGATCCGGCTATCACCGCGTCCGCTGACTGTAATGGTTACCCAACGATCTTCCGCTGCCGCAAGTAGTTGTTCTCGTAAATTATCATCCGCTTCAAGATTAACCAGTTCATAAAAATCGCCGTCCTGGTGACCGACATAAATGGCATAAAACATCAGATTACGCTGCATGACTTCAGCAAATAAGCGCCGGGTATCAGAAGATATTTTTTTGCCATTCAACAACCCCGGGAACTGGGCAATGACGCGTGTGGCAGCTATCGCACGACTATCAACCGCCGCAATATAATCACGGGTACTGGTCGCGGTTTGCTGGTATACGTCGGAGGTTGCTTCGGTGGCCAGCGTTTTATTGAAAAAATACTGTAAACCAATCGCCACACTGGCAATCAGCAAACTGGAAATCATAAAGCCGGCGATCACGGTGGCACGTATCGAAATTCGCAAGCCTCGCCCTTTTATCGGTAGTGCCATACCGGCCCTCGTCTGCCATGTTTTTTATAATTGGATTTAATAGCGTTTCATCGTCCAATACAACGATTGTGCGCTACCGAACATAATAACTGATATTGACCGGATCAATCTGCTTCACTGTCAATATTCATCTCAACTGTCAGGGTATAATGCGGCCTGTTTTAAAATAACAAGCGCACCAGTAAGTTGGCAGCGCAAACAACGTTTTTTCAAAAGGTCGGATTCAGCGCATGCGGGCCAAAATAAGACACTATTTTATTTTTTGCTGCGGCTGGCTGTGTGTCATTCTCGGCTTAATAGGTGCATTGCTGCCAGTGGTCCCAACCACACCGTTTATGATCCTGGCGTTGGCCTGTTTTGCCGAGACCTCACCCCGCTTTCATAAAGTGCTGCTCAATAACCGCTGGATTGGTCCGCCGTTGAAACAATGGGATCAGACCAAAACCGTCCGCCGCACGACCAAGTATCAGGCCGTGGCCATGCTGGTGATTGCATTTAGTTTCTCGATTGGTCTGCTTTGGGGTCGCTGGCAATATCAATTGGCACTGCTGACGTTGGCCATCATCATGATAGGCTTTGTGCTGCATCTTAAAGAGGCAGAGCCCAAATATGATAATTAAAACGCTGATGCAAGCACGCCATAGCACGCGCGCGTTTCTGGATAAACCGGTGGCGACAGCAGATATTGAGGATTTGCTGGATACGGCAAGACTGGCTCCATCCGGTGCCAATACTCAGCCGTGGCAAGTTGCCGTGCTGACTGGCGACCCCAAAAGACAACTGGCCGAAGCCATTCAACAGGCTTTTTTAAACGGCAAAGCATCCCATCCCGATTACAATTATTACCCTACTGAGTGGCAAACGCCTTATACAGATAGGCGCAGAGCTTGTGGTTTACAACTGTATCAAAGTCTACAGATTGCCCGTGGTGACAAAGCAGCACAAAAAGCACAATGGGCAGCTAATTACCGGGCCTTTGATGCGCCGGTGATGCTGTTATTTTTTATGGATGGCGCCATGCAAACCGGCTCTTATTTAGATTTGGGTCTGTTTTTACAATCGCTGATGCTGGCAGCAACTGAAAAAGGCCTGGCAACCTGTCCGCAAGCAGCCCTGGCCGAATACCCTGATATTGTTAAAACGCAGCTGGATTATCCAGCGGACAGTCAATTGGTTTGCGGTCTGGCAGTAGGCTACGAAGATACGGCGGCAGCCGTTAATCAATACCGTACTGATCGCATCTCGGTCAGTGAATTTACCCGGTTTTTCAGTTAATTTTTGGGAGTTTTTTTGATGGACTTAGCGACTTTTCTTGCCACGTTGAATGATACGCCGTCGCAAATCAGTTTTGCCGATACGATTGCGGTCATTGATGAAAATTATGATTTCACGCCCACCGCTTTCAAAAATGCAGGGTTAGAAAATCAGGCCGGACAAAACAATGGTTCATGCAAAATTTTTGCTTTTGGATTACATCAGGATCTCAATGAAGCCCACACACTGGCCTGCTTTGGTGATTTTTACCGAAAGGATGTGCTATTGAATCCAAAAGGCGATGATCATCAGAATATCCGCCACTTTATGAAGCATGGCTGGGATGGCATCAGCTTTGCGGGTGAACCGTTAAGCCGTAAATAAAAAAACGGGCAGCCGTCGAAACAGCTGCCCACATTTTTTACAGCAGAACCCGTTCGATACCGCCGGCTTTGGCATTGTCGATAAAGCGGGTGTGCCAATTGTCACCAAGCACATGTTTGGCAACTTCGACCACAATATAGTCCGTCTCAATACCAGTATCTTCAGTGTAACGTGACAAGCCCTGCTGGCAAGCCGGGCAGGAAGTCAGCATTTTCACGTTGCCGTTTTTGGCTTTTTCTTCTCCGGTCAGCTCCATAATGCCTTTGGTGATTTCTTCTTCCTTACGGAAACGCACCTGTGTGGCGATATCCGGCCGTGCTACAGCAAAGGTTCCGGCTTCACCACAGCAGCGATCATTGAGCGTCACATCCTGACCCAGCAAACTCCCCGCCACATTGGTCGATTTATAAGTTTTCATCGGTGTATGGCAAGGCTCATGATACAGATATTGCACCCCTTCAACGCCTTCCATCTTGACGCCTTTTTCCATCAGATATTCGTGAATATCCAACAGCCGGCAACCCGGGAAAATCTGCTCAAACTCGTACTTCAACAGCTGATCCATACAGGTACCGCAAGACACAATAACGGTCTTGATATCCATATAATTTAATGTGTTGGCAACCCGGTGGAATAACACCCGATTGGCAGTCGTAATCGATGTCGCTTTAGGATCGTCACCAATCGATGCCTGCGGATAACCACAACACAGATAGCCCGGTGGCAATACCGTTTCGGCACCCACTTCATAGAGCATCGCAAGTGTCGCCAAACCAACCTGACTGAACAGTCGCTCAGAACCACAACCGGGGAAATAAAATACCGCATCGGATTCTTCACTCACCTTATGCGGATCGCGCAGAATCGGCACCATCTTGTCATCTTCAAGACCCAACATGCCACGCGTGGTTTGTGTCGGCAGATTACCAGGCATCGGTTTTTTAACAAAATGCACCACCTGCTCCATCATCGGTGTTTTACCGGTGGTCGGCAGGGGCCGTTTTTTCTTGCTGTTCGCCAGCAGCCCCATGTATTTCGCCGCACCATGAGCCAGACGCTGCGCTTTAGCACCCATCTGTACCAATGTTTTGTGCATTATTTTTACAGTCAGTGGATCTTTGGCATTCAGATAAGCCATTGCACTCAGGGTGCCGACACTGAAATTACGTTTGCCCTGCTTTTTCAGCACGGCGCGCATTTTCATGGTGACATCACCAAAGTCGATATTCACCGGGCAAGGATTCAGACAGCGATGACAAATAGTGCAGTGATCGGCGACATCATTCATTTCATCAAAATGCCTTACCGAAATCCCGCGCCGGGTCTGCTCTTCATAGAGGAATGCCTCCATGATAAGACCGGTGCCGAGGATCTTGTCACGCGGTGAGTAATATAGATTGGCACGTGGTACATGCGTCGTACATTCGGGTTTGCATTTACCGCAGCGCAGGCAATCCTTGATGTCGTTGTTGATTTCGCCAAGTTCACTGGCTTCCAGGATCAGCGCTTCCTGCTGCAACAAACGCAGTGACGGCGTGTAGGCATTATCCAATCCGGAGCCTGCCAGTAATTTACCGGCATTAAAGCGGCCATTTGGATCAACTTTTTGTTTGTAGCCGGCAAAAGCGTCAATGGTGGCTTTGTCCAGATACTGCATTTTGGTCAGACCAATACCATGTTCACCGGAAATAACACCGCCCAGTTTGTCAGCCAGCGCCATTACCTGATCAACGATGCGCTCAGCTTCATGCATCATCTTATAGTCGTTGGAATTGACCGGAATATTGGTATGCACATTACCGTCACCGGCATGCATGTGGGTGGCCACAAACAACCGGCTGGAGCGGTTTTCGGCGTGCACTTCATCCAGTTTATTACGCAGCGCCTCCAAAGCCTGGCCCTGGAATAATTCTTTAAGCGGTTTTTCGACTTCCTGACGATAAGAAATCCGCAGATCACGACGCTGTAAAACACGGAACAGCGTATCCCCTTCGTTTACTGCGGCTTTCGCATCGTCAGACAGCAAGTCACCCAGCTCTACCGCTGCTGTATCAAGACTGTCTAACACCTGCTGCCAGCGGGCTTTAACCACCTGCAAATGCTGACAGGCCGTGTCAATTTTTGACTTGAGAATGGCATCATTCTCAGCGCTGTCATCAAGCTTTTTGGCCGTTTGTTTCAGCTCTTTGGGCTGACTTTGCAAATAGGCGAGCACCGCATCAGCAGTCTGCAATTTGTTCCGGGTCGACTGGACGATATTAATGCGCTCAATACCATCGTTATATTCCGATAACCGTTCCAGAGGAATAACCACGTCTTCATTAATTTTGAAGGCATTGGTATGTTTGGCAATCGCCGCGGTGCGGGCCCGATCAGCCCAGAAGCGTGCCCGTGCTTCAGGACTGACCGCGACAAAACCTTCGCCGTCGCGGGCATTGGATAAACGTACAACTTCTGAGCACGCTTCGGCGACGGCATTTTCATCATCACCGACAATATCAATCAGCAGCACCATTTTTGGCGGCACGCTACGCGGTGCTTTTGTGCTGTAATCAACGGCTTTTACGTAACGCTCATCAAGATGCTCCATACCGGCCAGCAGGATTTTTTTGTTGCTGTCGAGATAGTTTTTGGTCTCAACAATCGCCGGCACCGCTTTGCTTAAGTCATTGCCGAAAAATTCCAGACAAACGGTGCGGATGTAATCCGGCATCCGGTGTAACACGAATACAGAAGAAGTAATCAGGCCGTCACAGCCTTCTTTTTGTATGCCCGGCAGACCACCGAGGAATTTATTGGTTACGTCTTTACCAAGACCCAGTTTGCGTAATTCACGCGCCGGGATCCGAATGACTTCCGGTTCTTCAAGCAGCGTTTTGCCATCGGGCTGGAAACGGCTGATCTTAAATTCAGCCATTTCAATATCGTGGATCTTGCCCATATTGTGATTAAGGCGCTCGACCTCCATCCAGGTTGCGTCGGGCGTCACCATTCTCCATGACACCAGATTATCGAGCGCAGTACCCCACATGACGGCTTTTTTACCACCGGCATTCATAGCAACGTTACCGCCAATAGTGGAGGCATCTTGTGAGGTCGGATCGACGGCAAATACCAGACCATTCTTACCAGCCAAATCAGATACCCGGCGTGTCACGACACCCGCTTCAGCGCGCACTGTGGCAACCTGATCATCACGTCCCGGTAATTGGCGAAACTCAACAGCACCCAGCCCTTCCAGCTTTTCGGTATTGATCACCACACTGTCAGCAGTCAACGGAATCGCGCCGCCGGTATAACCGGTACCACCACCACGCGGAATAACCGTCAGTCCCAGTTCGATACAAGCCGCAATAATTGCCGCCATTTCCGCTTCAGTGTCCGGCGTAATAACGGCCAGTGGAAACTCTACCCGCCAGTCGGTGGCATCAGTGACATGACTGACCCGAGACAAACCATCAAACTTAATGTTGTGTCTTTTGGTGGTCCGGCTCAGTTTACGTAACACTAATTTGCGGCGTTCTGCCGTTGCCAGCAGATCCCGTTCAAATTTTTCAACGGCAGTCCGCGCAGCTTGCTCCAGTTGCAATGCCAGATGATTTTCATTTTGCGTAGCACGATTGCGGATTTGATCCAGCCGATGATGCAAAGCATGCCGCAGCGAACCCCACCGTTTGCTGTTTTCAACTAAATCATCCTGAATAAAAGGATTACGCGTAATCACCCACATATCACCGAGCACTTCAAAGAGCATCTTGGCGCTGCGGCCGGTTTTACGCTGTTCACGCAATTGCTGCAGAATGTCCCACATCGGCTCACCCATATAGCGAATGACAATTTCGCGATCTGAGAAAGAGGTGTAGTTGTAGGGAATTTCGCGTATTCGGGTTGACATAGCGGTTCGGCTAATCCTTATTGGACGGTATTAAAAAAGACAAGTCGCAAATTTTAACACGAAGCCGGATAATAGAAGACTTACTAAATACAATGCTTTTCGTGCGTTAACTATAGAGACCAGCCATTTCATGGATTTTCTGCAAATTATTGCTCTGGCAGTTTTACAGGGCCTGACTGAGTTTCTGCCCATTTCCAGCTCGGCGCATCTGATTTTATTGCCCATCCTCGCAGGCTGGGAGGATCAGGGTCTGGCGTTTGATGTTGCAGTACATATTGGCACATTGCTGGCAGTAATCTTTTATTTTCGCCAGCAACTGCGCACTTTAATTAATGATTGGTTTCGTTCCATTCAACTGAAACAAACGGTAGGTGACAGTAAATTAGCTTGGGCTATTGGTCTTGGCACCATTCCGGTAGGACTTGTCGGCCTGCTTTTTAATGATGCTATCGAATTTTCGCTGCGTGATCCGCTTGTTATTGCGGCAACAACGATTGGTTTTGGTTTATTACTTGGCTGGGCTGACTGGCAAGGCAAACGGGTACGTGATGAGCATAGTCTTCGCTGGCAGGATATTTTATTTATCGGCGTTGCCCAGGCGATATCTCTGATCCCCGGCACCTCACGCAGTGGTATTACTATGACTGCCGGCTTGATGCTCGGTTTAACGCGCCAGGCCGCAGCACGATTTTCATTTTTATTATCGATTCCGGTCACGTTTTTGGCGGGTACGCTGAAAACAACTGAATTGATTGTGGCCGATACAAATACGGATTGGATGGTTCTATTTTATGGCGCAGCATTTTCAGCGGTCAGTGCCTATTTATGCATTGTCATTTTCCTGAAATTACTGGAACGTATCGGCATGTGGCCGTTTGTTATCTATCGTTTGATTCTCGGGGCAATCCTGCTGTGGTTGTTTCTGTAAATGCAGTTGACAGTGACTGCCTGAATCCGTAATATTCTCCCTCTTTATTTAGACCGCCTGCGTATTTTTTCAGGAGCAACCCGCGGAATGAAAACCATTAGTGCTAAACCAGCCGAAGTTCGTCGTGACTGGTTCGTTATCGACGCCAACGGCAAAACGCTGGGTCGCATGGCGACCGAAATTGCCCGACGTCTGCGTGGCAAACATAAACCGATCTACACGCCACATGTTGATACCGGTGATTATATCGTCGTGATTAATGCTGAAAAACTGCGTGTTTCTGGTAATAAGATGCAAGACAAAATCTACTACCACCACACCGGTCACATCGGCGGTATCAAGTCTATTTCTCTGGCAAAACAGCTGGACAAAGCACCTGAGCGTGTTATCCAGTCTGCGGTCAAAGGCATGTTGCCGAAAAACCCTCTGGGTCGCGCGATGTTCAGCAAACTGAAAGTATATGCTGGCAGTGAACATCCTCACGTTGCCCAACAACCTCAAATGCTGGAAATTTAATCGGATATCGTTATGGCAGATTTATATTACGCAACAGGCCGCCGCAAAAGTTCTACCGCCCGGGTTTTTCTGAAACCAGGTACCGGTAGCATTTCAATCAATACCCGCACACTTGAAGATTACTTCGGTCGTGAAACGTCACGCATGGTCGTACGTCAGCCGCTGGAACTGGTAGAAATGCTCGACAAAGTCGATCTGAAAATCACTGTTCGTGGTGGTGGTAACAACGGTCAAGCCGGTGCTATCCGTCACGGTATCAGCCGTGCACTGGTTGAACTGGACAGCGAATTGAAAACTGAATTACGTAAAGCTGGCTTTATCACCCGTGATGCGCGTGCCGTTGAACGTAAGAAAATCGGTCTGCATAAAGCCCGTAAGAGACCACAATTCTCTAAACGTTAATTGTTGGCAAAATGCACCACTTTTAAAGCCACCCACTGGGTGGCTTTTTTTGGCCAGCAGTTTATTCATGATGGTGGTTATTGGGCACACATGCTGGATTAAGATATGAATTTGTACTCAGCGAAAACTGGCTGTTAACACCGCAATTGGTTCTGGTGGCTTATCAGGATGGTGGTGGCACTGATTTGGGCAGCGGGCTTTTTATTTCGCAGCGGTCTGGAAATGGGTTATCGCTTTTCTCTTTCCTCAAAGCTTTCTGTGACGCTGTATATGTCCAATGCCGATTTGGCCAAAAATAATCCCGGCTCAGAATCGCTGATAATTAGCTACAGTTTCACGCCCGACAGTTGGCTTTAACGCCGTTTATACAGCTCGCCTTTGCCTTCTGGCTGGGTCTTAAAACGGCGATGTACCCATAAATATTGTTCCGGTGACTGTCTGACCTGCGACTCAATCCAATCATTGATGCGCTGGGCATCGGCCAGTTCATCATCAGTCGGATAATTTTCCAGCGCCGGACTGATATCAATAAGATAGCGACCATCGGCCTGGCGAACCGGCACGTATGGGACAACGGCTGCCCCACTCATTTTGGCGATACGGGCCGTGGCCGGTATGGTCGCCGCCTGCACACCAAAAAATTTGGCAAATACACAGGTACGCCGGCCAAAATCCTGATCCGGCGCATACCAGACCACTTTGTTCTTTTTTAGCGCTTTGAGCATGCCACGCATATCAGCCTGTAAAATCGTGCCTTCACTGTGAAACTGCCGATATTTAAGCATCACTGCATTAAATAACGGGCTTTTTAATTCACGAAACATCACATAAGTTGGTTGCTTGAGCATCATCAGCCGGCCGCCCAATTCCATACTGGTAAAGTGGCCGGTCAGCAAAATCACACCTTTACCTTTGGCCAGCGCCGCCTGTAAATGTTCAAGGCCGCGATAATCAACACGTTTGGCTAATTTCTCATCAGAAGCCCACCAGCTCAGCGCCGTTTCCAGCGGCATCATGCCCATGGTCTGCATATTGCGACGCAGTAAATCCTGGCGTTCAGTCGGTGATAATTCAGGAAAACACAGTTCTAAATTGCGCCGGGCAATCCGCGCCCGGTCCTTGGCAAACCGCCACATTAACTGACCGATAATTTTACCAATCGCCAACTGCCAGCTAGTCGGCAGAATCACCGACAAGCGCATCAAACCGAGTCCCAGCCAATTGGGCCAAAAGCGTGGATGTAAAAAGCGTTTTTGCAAAACTGTCATGATGGTTATCGGCTGGGAAATTGCGCCTATGCTATCATTTTACGGTTTGTTTATCTTTCATCTTAGTCACTGTTCTGAGTTGAACTTAAACAAGCTCCGGGCACTCACCGTCCCATAACTTGATGCTGCGAGTCTGTTTTGAAGCTGATTTATACCCTGCTGTTTTATCTTGCGATCCCGTTTTTATGTTTGCGTCTTATTTGGCGTGGCCTGCGGTCGCCAGCCTATTTCAAACGCTGGAACGAGCGTTTTGGTTTTATTGCTACCAGAAACGTGCGTCAACCGCTTATCTGGGTGCATGCCGTTTCGGTCGGTGAAGTGGAAGCCAGCCGGCCTTTAATTAAAGGTCTGCGTAATAGCTATCCAAATCATCAATTGTTGATCACTACGATGACTCCGACCGGCAGTGAGCGTGTGACAAGATTATTTGGCGACAAAGTACTGCATTGTTATTTACCTTATGATTTGCCGTTTGCGATTCGCCGTTTTCTGAAGGCCATGCAGCCACAATTTGGCATCATCATGGAAACCGAGTTATGGCCAAATTTATTAATTACCTGCCAGCAACAAAACATCCCGCTGGTCATTGCCAATGCCCGCTTATCTGCCCGCAGCGCTAAAGGCTATCAGCGTGTTAGCAAATTTAGCCGGCAGATGCTGCAAAGTCTGCCATTAATCGCCACCCAAACACAGGCTGATCGACAGCGTTTTCAAGCGCTGGGCGCAGTAGCCGATCGGGTGCATGCTGTAGGCAATCTTAAATATGAAATCAGCCTGCCGGCCAGTCTTAACGAACAAGCCGAAGTGATGCGCTCAATGTGGGGTAACCGGCCGGTATGGATTGCTGCGAGCACCCATGAAGGTGAAGAAGAAATCATTCTTAATGCTGCCAAACAAGTCCGTGGCCAGTTTAGTGATTTATTACTGATCATCGTGCCCCGCCATCCTGAACGCTTTGACCGGGTCGCCGGTTTGTGTCGGCGTAACGGGCTGAAAACGCTCCGCCGCAGTGAAAACAAACCTTGTCCGTCATCAATACAGGTATTGGTAGTCGATACCATGGGCGAATTGCCTTTATTTTATGCCACCGCCGATATTGCTTTGATTGGTGGCAGTCTGGTGCCCCATGGTGGGCATAATTTACTGGAACCGGCGGCTTTGGGCCGGGCAGTTGTAACCGGGCCGCATTACTTTAATTTCACTGAGATTACCGAACGGTTTCTGCAGTTCGGCGCGGCAGTAAAAGTTTCTGGCAGCACCGATTTAGCCACTACTACAATCAGTTTACTTGCCGATCCCAAACGTCGCGCTGAAATGGGCGAAGCCGGTCAGGATTTGATCAAACAAAGTCAGGGCGCCAGCCAGCGTTTATTAAATTTGATTCAGCGGCATATCCAGCATGCCGGATGATGCTTTCTGGATGCAGCAGGCACTGAATCTGGCGGCGCAGGCACAAGCTGCTGGTGAAGTGCCTGTTGGTGCCGTCCTTGTTCATAACAATGAATTACTGGCAGAAGGTTTCAACCAGCCAATCAGCCGCGCCGATGCCACCGCGCATGCTGAAATTATTGCCCTGCAAGCCGCGTGTCAAAAAATGCATAACTATCGCCTGCCCGGCGCCATCATGTATGTCACGTTAGAACCATGCATCATGTGCGCCGGCGCTCTGGTTCATGCCCGTATTGAACGACTGGTATTTGCTGCCAGTGAACCTAAAACAGGAGCTGCCGGCAGTTTGCTGGATGTGTTTAGTCTGCCCAATATCAATCATCGGGTGATCTGCCAGTCAGGTGTTTTGGCTGAACAGAGCAGTCAGCTACTGCGGGATTTTTTTCGTCAGCGTCGCTGATTTTGTGGGCTAATTCCGGGCGCTTTAATCGACTGCCATCGACAATCACCTCTAACGGCTTAAACTTAAAAGGATGCAAATCAGTCCTTATCAGGTGATAATTCTTTGCCATCATCAACAAAGTATGCATTTGAAAAAACTCTTTGTTTTGCTTATTTCTCTCACGGTACTGGCTGCCTGCGATGATGCACGGACGCATCTTGAGCAGATTCAGGATCGTGGAGAATTACGTGTGGTCAGTCGTCAGGGGCTGACCAGTTATTATCAAAAATCGCCACAAGAGCTGGCAGGTTTTGAATACGAGCTGGCACAGCAATTTGCCGAACAGCTGAATGTTGATCTTAAAATCATCATTCCGGAAAGTATTGGCGAAATGCTGCGCATGCTGGAACAAGGCGAAGCAGATATTGCCGCTGCCGGTCTGACCGTTACGCCGGAAAGACAACAAAAAATGCGTTTTGGGCCGGTTTATCATGAAGTGACGCAGCAATTAATTTATCGCAACGGCGCCAAACGTCCACGTAATATTGCCCAGCTTGGCAATGGTCAGTTGGAAGTACTTGCCGACAGTAGTCATGTTGAACAACTGCAGACACTGCAAAAAGAAGTTCCGGGACTCAGCTGGGTCGCTAATGATGATATCGACAGCACGGGGTTATTAGAACTGCTGCAGCTGGAGCTGATTGATTACACCATTACTGATTCTAATGAAATGTCTGCGAATCAGGGGCTTTACCCAGAATTGCGTGTGGCCTTTGATATTTCTGATCCCCAGCCATTGGCCTGGGCTTTGAAAAAAGGCCGCGATGTCAGCCTTTATCGTGAAGTTATTAACTTTTTTGATGTGATTGAAGAAAACGGTTTTCTGGATCGGTTAATTGAACGCTACTACGGTCATATCCGCCGGTTTGATTATGTCGATAGCCGCGCCATTAACCGCCGCATTCTGACCCATTTACCCGCATATCAAGAATGGTTTATACAGGCCAGTGAGCAATATGGCTTTGACTGGCGATTACTGGCCGCGATTGCCTATCAGGAATCACACTGGAATCCGCAGGCTGTCTCCAGTACCGGTGTAAAAGGTTTAATGATGCTGACCCGGGCAACCGCCGAGGAAATGGGCGTTGAAGATCGCAAAGATCCTAAACAAAGCATCATGGCCGGCGCTGCCTATCTGGATTTAATGCGAGACCGTTTGCCCGAACGGATTCAGGAACCGGATAGGACCTGGATGGCACTGGCTGCCTATAATATTGGTATGGGCCACTTGGAAGATGGCCGGATACTGACTGAAGCCAACGGCGGTAATCCCGATCGCTGGACCGATGTTCGTGAAAACCTGCCGCTACTGACACAAAAGGAGTGGTTTGAAAAAACCCGCTATGGTTATGCGCGTGGTAATGAGCCAGTGCGCTACGTTGCGAATATCCGTCGTTATTACGATATTATGCTGCAACACAATACGGTTAACCCTACTCAAATCACCCCGATTGAACCGCCATCAGGACCAAGTAAATCACTGCCAGCCGCTTTATAACACGCATAAAAAAGCCCGCTTGATGCGGGCTTATTTGGCTTATGAAAATGGCGATTATTTTTCAGCAGCCGCTTTTTCAATCAAATGATCGACTACATCCAGCATGTCTTCAAGACTACCGGCTTGCGGTGCATCAGTACGGTACTTACCATCGACGATCATCGCCGGAACACCGGTAATACCGGAAGTCTGGCTCATGACCAATGCTTTTTTGACTCTGGTTTGCACGACAAAAGAATTCATCTGCTTGGCAAACGCTTCACGATCAATACCCTGCTCTTCAACAAAATCCAATAATTCGTCTTCTGTGGTCAAACGGCGTTTTTCAACATGGATGGCGTTGAATAATTTTGGATGCAACATTTCGAGATCACCGGTCTGCTCAGCGGCATAAAACACACGTGCCAGCTGCAACCAGCTATCACGGAAAATCGCTGGCACTAACTGAAACTCAACATTATCAGGCAATGCTTCTTTCCATTCCGAAACCTGTGCATCCAGTCGGAAACAATGCGGGCAAGAATAAGAAAACAGCTCAACCACCTGTACTTTTTGGCTATTGTCATTACGCGGCATTTGTTTGCCGGCTTCTGAATAATGCTGGCCCTGTTGATAATCAGCTGCACTGACGCCCAGCGGTAACAACCACATTGCCGGTAACAGCAGTAATGTTTGCATCATTTTTTTCATCATTGTTTCCTTTATTTACAACGTGCCATAAGAATGCAGGCCCGATAAGAACATATTGACACCTAAAAAGGCGAATAAGGTCACGAACAAACCAACGATTGCCCACCAGGCCATTGGCACACCGCTCCAGCCTTTGGTCATACGCATATGCAGCCAGGCAGCGTAATTTAACCAGACAATCAGCGCCCAGGTTTCTTTAGGATCCCAGGACCAGTAACCACCCCAGGCTTCAGCCGCCCATAAAGCACCGAGTATCGTTGCCACGGTAAAAAACGCAAAGCCCAGTGCAATGCTTTTGTACATGACATCATCCATCAGGCTTAACGATGGCATTGCCTGCACCCAGGAACTGCCCGGATTTTTTTCATGGCGCCAGGCGACCAGTAAATAAGCCACCCCAATCATGGCCGCCATGGCAAAGGCACCGTAACCAATAAAATTGGCCGGCACATGGATCTTCATCCAATAACTTTGTAATGCGGGCACCAGCGGTTGGATCTCATGTGCATTACGCTCAAACATGTACCAGAGTTGAAAAAATACTGCTGCAGAAATCACCAGTAAAACAAAGCCACCCAGTTTACGGGTCTGATAACGGCGCTCATAAAACAGGTATAACAGCGCGGTGACGACAGCAAATAATATAAACACTTCATAAAGATTACTGACCGGGATATAGCCAATATCCTCGCCCATCATATGGGTTTCCCGCCAGCGCACCATCAAACCCGTCATACCAAAGGTAGTCGCCGTCCAGGTCAGCACCGTGCCGATTTTTTCCAGATAATCAGAACGCCGCCATAAACCAGTGAAGTAAGTCACCGTAGCCGCCAAAAACAAAGCGCTCATCCACATCAACGCGGACTGGCTGGCCAGCAAATATTGCAGCCAGAAATTATTATCAGCGCGACTTAAATCAGCACCATAGAGCTGTAAGGCCGATAAACTGAGTACTGCGACAGCAATACTGTGCCAGCGAAAAGCCGGCCAGAAATGGCCTAAAAAGCCCATGGCAATTGCTGTCATGATCAGAATGCTGGTTTCATAAACATCCAGCATTGAATGATAGACAGCTAAAATGCCGATGGTTGCCAGCAACAATAACAGTGGCCACCACCAGTTGCTCAGCGGGGATTTTTGCGTTGATTCAGTTGATATCATTAGATTCTCATCATTTGGATGGCTTGCCGGATTAGGTCTTATCCTACCCGGCAGAGTTCCCGTTGGCGCCAGCCAGCAACTGTTGCTGACTGACAAAAACGGCATCAAATTCACGCGGGTTACGATTGCTGGTACCAGCCATCAATACTTTGCTACCGTTGCCATCGGCTTCAAGCCATAACCAAATACGGCGCTGCGGCAAATAAAACAGTAAAAACACACCAACCACCAGCAACAAACAGCCGAAATACACGGTATTTTTGCCCGGCGCTTTAGCGATTTGCAAACCCGTTGACTGGATATGTTCAAAATCATTGAGCTTTAAAAACACCGGCGAACCATATCGGGGCAGACTGCCAATGGCATCGACAGCATCCTGTAAAAACTGCACCTGCTCTGGATCTTCCGGATTCGTATCAGGGACAATTTCAGTAAAGTACATTCGGGCCAACATTTCCCGCAACATGCCCAGATAAGCCGGTGCTAAATTATCACGCTCAGCTTCCGGCAGCTCATTTTCGACAAAGTTACGTACTTCATCAAAACCGCCACGCATAAACATTTTTATCAGCGTTTCAAGTGTTGATTGCAGATTGTCTTCCAACTGCGGATCTTTGTCCGGCAACACTGATAAAGCATCCAGCATCATGGCATTTGCAACGCGCTCGGTTTTATCAGCATCACGAAGCGCAGCACTGAAGGCCACAAACTTATCCAGTTCACCGTTTTCATCAACCGGTAAATACAGATAAGCAAATTCTTCTGCCGGACTGTTACGAACACCGCTTAAATAAAATTCGCGCCCGTCACGGGGCACCGGCAACATATAATTTTCGTACTCCCGGGCCTCACCCGTCGGTGCACGGAGTTTAAAACCAATACTCGGCCCAAAATTACGAATGTTATCCGGATCAGCTTCCGTCGGATCCGCATTGATATTAAACGGCCGGAAGTTGGTCATTTCTAATTTCAGCGTGGTGTCACCCCAGCGCAGTTCACTGTTGGCAAACACTTTGGTATCCAAAGATACCGGCTGTTCACCAATGCGCGTATCCAATGGCCAGGCTTCAATACTCAGTTCCGAACCGCCATCACCAAAACTCGCCTGGTAGATTGCATGGCCTTTATAAATTAATGGATGATTAACAGAGATTGTCTCGGCCAACGGTGAGTCGCGCTCGGGATCATGGATCAACAGATCTGATTCAAATGATTTCGGCTGACCATTGGAATAATGTTCTATCCGGAAATCTTCGACTTCAATACGAAATGGTAAAGCCTGCAACAAATAACCATCGCGCACCGGTAAAAATGCGACCTCAGCACCACGGCCTTCCGGTATGCTGACACTGCCACGAAAAGCCAGATCACTGACCGGCAACCGGCTTTCAGCAGGAATATCACGGATCGCCAAATCACGGGTTTCGATTTTCAGCTTGCCCTGCCATTCAGCAATTTTCAGCGGCATATTGCTATCCATCAGACCGCCGATACAAATGACTACGATCGCAATATGGGTAAATAAATAACCGAGCCGGTTCATGCCGCCGCGCATCGCCGAAATCAGCACAGCGCCATTTTTTTCGGTCAGCCGGCTGCGAAAACCCTGTGCTTTTAGTTGCTGCTGATAAATCGGAGTTAAATCAGACACCGCCTGAGGCGCTGACCATTCAGCATGATGCTGCATTAACTTCAGTGATTTTTTCTGTACCTGGGTGCGTAACTGCCAAATATCCCGGATCATCGCTGGTGCATTGCGCACCACACAAACAGTGGTGGAGACTACCAGCAATGCCAGAATCGCTAAAAACCAAACTGCACTGTAGACGTCATACAAGCCCAGCTTTTCAAATACTTCAAACCAGAATGGGCCGAACTTGATCACATAATCGGTATAAGGCTGGTTTTGCTGCAGGACGGTGCCAATCACAGACGCAATCGCGAGTGTCAGCAATAGCGTAATGGCCAGCTCCATGGAGCCGAGAAAATGCACCAATCGCCGCCGGAGAGGCAGCTTGTGCAAGCGGGGATGTGCTTGATCAGACATAGACGACAATTTAGAGCCGGCAACTTACATTAAGTTGCCGGCAAAGGCAGCTATCAAGCTGCAAAATGCAGATCAGTGTAAACCGGAAACGTAGGCCGAAACGGCTTTAATTTCTTCGTCGGTCATTTTCTTGGCAATATCGCGCATCATGCCATTAGGATCATTAGCGCGCTCACCATTAGCAAACTTATACAACTGACTCTCAATGTATTTGCTGTACTGAGAAGACAGCATTGGCCATTTCGCAGAAGGAATACCTTTGCCGTTTGGACCATGGCAAGCCATACAAGCTGGAACACCACTTTCGGCATTGCCACCACGATACAGCTTACGACCGGCTTCAAGATATTCATCTGAAACGGCGCCAGGTGCAATTTCCTGCGAAGCAAAGTAGGCAGCCAAATCCAGCATATCCTGCTCGCTCAATCCCTGTGCAATCGGGTACATGATGGCGTTTTCGCGTTCACCGCTCTTAAATTCAGCCAACTGCTTGGCAAGGTAACTGGCATGTTGTCCGGCTAATTTCGGGAAATCGGGCGCGAGGCTATTGCCATCAGCAGCATGACAGGCAACACAAACTGCCGATTTTTCTTTACCTGCAGACACGTCACCAGCTGCGGCGACCAGCGTTGTGTAACTCAGCGTCAGGCCCGCGACCACTGCCAAAAGCACATTTTTCATGGTGATTCCTAGATGCTTACTTTCAGATACAAAAACTCGCAATATGGTACGCTTATTGAGATATTTTTGCACCTGGAAAGGTTCCATGTCTGAGCTCTATCGCCGTGCCCAATATACCGGCAGCGCCACCCAATTATCGCAATTACCTCCTGACGAGGGTATTGAGGTCGCTTTTGCTGGCCGGTCCAATGCCGGGAAGTCGAGTGCTATCAATACGATTACCCAGATTAGTGCCCTCGCCCGCACCAGTAAAACCCCGGGCCGCACTCAGATGATCAATTTTTTCACCTTCGATGAACAGCGGGCATTGGTCGATTTACCGGGTTATGGCTACGCCAAAGTGCCTGAAAAAACCAAACTGCGCTGGCAGGAAACATTGGGCAAGTATCTGGAGACCCGTCAGAGCCTGCAAGGCCTGATGCTGATGATGGATTGCCGCCATCCGTTAAAAGAATTTGATCTGCAAATGCTGCAATGGGCACAAGGGGCGGAATTGCCAGTGCATATTTTGCTGACCAAAGCCGACAAACTCAGTAAAAGTGCCGCTGGCAGTACTTTGCAACAAGTGCGCAACAATCTGAAAAAAGCAGGCAGTGACGCCACGGTGCAGTTATTTTCATCGTTGAATAAAAGCGGTCGCGACGAAGCCATCGCCAAACTCGATGACTGGTTTGCAGTCAATTCGCCCGCTGACATCACAGCCTCCTGACGGACAAACACTAAATCAATTCAGGAGGACAGTTTTTATTCCTTCTGAATGCCGCGAAATGTGCAGCCCATAATGTTCCTGCGGGAGATCGGTAGCCATGCTGTGGCATCCACCGACGGATATCCGCAAAATACAGTTAAAAATTAGTTGCAATTTGCAACCATATTACTGGACTGTACTCACCATGCCATTCCGCACCCAGGACCTTGTTCACTGACTGCTGACAAGGACTAAGCTTTGACAGCATATATCCTGAGTCAGGATGCTATAATCAAATTTGACTTGGCAATGCCGCAAGACAATCTGCCTTTGGTAACGATGCCAAACCGTGATGGCTTGTATAGTCCGTCACCCAAACCCTGAAAATCCAGTATAACGCCACTTAAGGATCATTTATGACCCCACGCTACACTTCGACCGCGACACCTGCTGCCGCGCTGTACGAGGCGCCAACGCTTGACATGAATATCGACGCATTGGCTGAAGACATTAAGCGTTACTACGGCATTCACCTGGCACAGGATAAAGGCTGCGCTTCCGGCCATTATCTATATTCTGCATTGGCGTTGACCCTGCGGGATCGGCTGTTTGAGCGCATGAAACACACCAAACATACCTACGCCGAAAGCCATTGCAAACAGGCTTATTATCTGTCGATGGAATTTTTGATGGGCCGGGCGATGGGCAATGCCGCGCTGAATCTGGGCATTGAAGACGAACTGAAAAAAGCGCTGGTTGATTTGGGTCTAAATTTTGAAGAACTGGCCGAAATGGAACATGACGCCGGTTTGGGTAACGGTGGTCTGGGTCGCTTAGCAGCCTGTTTTATTGATAGCTGCGCAACATTGCAATTACCGGTCACTGGCTACGGCCTGCGTTATGAATACGGTATGTTTCAGCAACGCATCGAGAATGGCTATCAGCAAGAAATGCCCGATCACTGGCTGCGTGACGGCAACCCCTGGGAATTAGAACGGCCTGAATTCACCCAACGGGTGAAATTTGGTGGTCATACTGAGTTTCATCGTAATGCCAGCGGCTGGATGGAAGTACAGTGGGTCAATACTAATGATGTACTGGCAGTACCTTATGATCTGCCAATCCCGGGCTATCGCAATGGGACCGTCAACAAACTGCGTTTGTGGAAAGCTGCTGCAACCGATGAGTTTAACCTTGAAGATTTTAATGCCGGGTCGTATACCGACGCCGTTGCCGCCAAAAATGAGGCGGAGAATATCAGCATGGTGTTATACCCAAATGATGCCAGTGAAAATGGTAAAGAGCTGCGGCTGCGCCAGCAATATTTTCTGGCTTCTGCCAGTCTGCAGGATATCCTCGATTATTGGGTAAGCAATCACGGCGATGACTTTAGCCATTTTGCCGATAAAAACTGTTTTCAGCTAAACGATACGCATCCGACCGTTGCTGTAGCAGAACTGATGCGACTACTGATTGATGAACATGGCTTGAGCTGGGAAGCCGCCTGGGACATTACCAGCAAAACCATGGCCTACACCAACCACACGCTGCTGCCCGAGGCGCTCGAGCGCTGGCCGGTGAATTTATTCGGCCGTCTTTTACCACGTATTTTAGAAATTATTTACGAAATCAACGCCCGTTTTTTACGTGAAGTCGCCAGTCACTGGCCTGGCGATCGTGAGCGTTTGGGACGTTTATCCATTATCGAAGAAGGCCCGCAACAACAAGTGCGTATGGCGCATTTGGCGATTGTCGGTAGTTTTTCAGTCAACGGCGTAGCCGCGTTGCATTCCGAGCTTTTGAAAAAAGGGTTATTTAAAGACTTCTTCGCACTGTGGCCGCATAAATTCAATAATAAAACCAACGGTGTCACCCAGCGTCGCTGGATGGCCTGGTGTAATCCTGCGCTTAGCGAACTGATTTCAGCCAAAATCGGTGAGGATTGGATCACCGATTTATCACAGCTTAAAAAATTGGCACCACTTGCAACCGATCCAGCGTTTCAAACGCAGTGGACAGCAGCCAAACGCGTTAATAAGCAAAAGCTGGCTGACCTGGTCAAGCAGCGTTGCGGTGTAACATTCAACCCCGATGCTATGTTTGATATTCAGGTGAAACGTATACATGAATACAAACGTCAGTTGTTGAATGTGCTACATGTTATTCATCTTTATGAACAGATCAAAACTGGTCAAACCGAAGGCATGGTTAAACGCTGTGTATTATTCGGCGGTAAAGCGGCCCCTGGTTATGTTATGGCCAAACAGATCATCAAACTTATTAATAATGTTGCCAATGTCATTAATAATGATCCTAACGTCGGTGATTGGCTGAAAGTCGTATTTCTGCCCAATTATCAGGTCTCGGCAATGGAAGTCATTTGTCCTGCAGCTGATTTATCCGAGCAGATTTCGACTGCCGGTAAAGAAGCCTCTGGCACCGGGAATATGAAATTCATGATGAACGGGGCTATCACCATCGGTACGCTGGATGGCGCTAATATCGAAATCCGCGAAGAAGTCGGTGATGATAATTTCTTCTTGTTTGGCCTCGATGAGCAAGAAGTCGATGTGATGCGTAAACATTACAATCCTCAGGCGATTATCAATAATGATCCAGATCTGAAACGGGTGGTGGATTTATTACGTGGCGGTCACTTTAATCAGTTTGAGCCGGGGTGTTTTGATAACCTCATCAATGCTTTTGCCAGTTCACATGACCCCTGGATGACTGTTGCTGACTTCCGCAGTTATGTCGATGCGCAGCATCAGGCCGGACTCGCCTATCAGGATAAAGCGCGTTGGGCGCAAATGAGCATCCTCAACTCGGCGCACAGTGGCAAATTCTCTACCGACCGGACGATGAATGAATACAATCAGGAAATCTGGAAACTGGAAAAAATTGCCCCACAGGCGATCTGATTCGCGGCTGACACCGCAAATAAATTATCGACCCGCCCTAGCCGGGCGGGTTGCTAATACGTATAATGCAACGCCTTGACGTGACAGCTGTTTTGTCACACCCCCATCACGCGCCTGTAGCTCAGTTGGATAGAGTATCGGTTTCCGAAACCGAGGGTCACAGGTTCAATTCCTGTCAGGCGCGCCATTTTTTGTTTTCTTTATTGTTCGCTTTCAGTACCCCATCGGTGGCTGAGAACTGGCAAACGCCCCAATATATTCAACAAAGCTTTGAGCGCATCGCGCTCAGTAGTGAATATACCCGTCATCCCCCACAGCTTCGCAAATGGCGTAAACCAATCAGCTATCGTTTCCAACACGATGTTGCCGATAAAGCATTGCATGAGCAATTAAGTACTGTTCACTTACAACAATTGTCAGTCATTACCGGTCATCCGATTCAAGCGGCAACTGGCAGCATCACAGCGAATTTGCAAATAATTTTTACCGATGAAGCGCGCTTACCCAGCTATCTAAGCAATACGATGCAGTTGGACAATACGACCGCCCAACAACTCAGTCGTAATAGTGTTTGTATTGCCAACTTTTCGGTAAACACTAACGGGGAAATTGAGCAGGCATTAGTCGTAATACCGGTGGATCGGGCCCGTGCCCATGCCAAGCTACTGGCCTGTATTGTCGAAGAACTGACCCAGGTGATGGGTTTGCCTAATGATGATGTAGCCGTATTTCCATCGATTTTTAATGATCGCAGTCATGATAATTTTTTGTCTGGGCTGGACTATGTACTGCTGAAACTTTTGTACCACTCGGATTTAAAAACCGGCATGAATAAGTCACAAAGCCGTACGGCGGTAAAAAACATTATGCAACGCCCTGAATTTCTGCAATGGTTGCAGCAAGCGGATACCGATGTCCGCGCTAGTGGGCTTTATCCTTTGTTGGAATAATTCGTAAATTACAAATAAAAAAAAGGCCCTCGAAAGGGCCTTTTTTATGTCAAGACGATGTTGTGTTATTCAACTACAACGAAGTCTACACGACGGTTTTCTGCACGACCTGCTTCAGTTTCGTTGCTGGCAATTGGGTAATTTTCACCCATACCAACTGGAATTAAGCGGGTTGAGTTAACACCGTTAGCAACCAGATAGTCGACAACAGCTTCAGCGCGACGTTGTGAAAGATCCATGTTGTATTGCTCAGTACCGATACTGTCAGTATGGCCTTCAACACGCACTTCCAGTACTTCATCAGTTTCTTTCATCAAAGCAACTGCTTCATCAAGAATCATTTCAGCTTCTTGGGTCAACACTGCTTTGTCAAAGCCAAAGTGAACATTAGTCAGTGACAAGATGTTCTCACCACCAATCGGGCAGCCATCTTGGTCAACGATTACACCCATTGGGGTACCAGGGCACAAATCTTTATAATCTGGCGTACCATCACGGTCTGAATCTAATGGGCAACCAACAGCGTCAACGACTACACCTTCTGGTGTATCGCGGCACATATCAATGCCATCAACTACGCCGTCATTATCACTGTCAAAAGCACAGCCGTTTTCGTCTTTCAATGCACCAGCTGGAGGTGGTACATCACAAACTGGGGCTTTGTCAGCCATTACTGGTTCAGCAGTCTCTTCCTGACCGCAAAGCAGCAAGCCAAGTTGTGCACCAGTTGCAGCGCCACCAACAGCACCAGCACCACCTGAGATAGCACCAACACCGGCACCGCCCACGATAGCACCACCAACTGAACACATCAGGTAATTACTTGTTGTGCGTTGGTCTTGGGTAGCACAAGCTGCCAAAAACATCATGGTGAGCATTGCTGCACCTAGTTTAAATAGTCTTTTCATGAGCGATTCCTTTTTGTTTATTGCAAACTTCGTATCTTCAGGCTTGGAAGCAAACTATTGTTGTCTTTAAACAACAAGCTGTTGCATTCACCTGACAATTATCATAATACGAATTACAAATGCAGTCTAACATATTAAAAAAAAACAATTATCGTTATTAACGATAACCCCCTGAATTAAATCCGACCAATAACACCATCGTTTTCAGGTTCCAACGACAGGCCTTGCATACCCGGCTCTTCAGGGATTTCACCGGCTTCTGCACCAAGCTTAATCATCAACCGAACTTCGTTGGTTGAGTCTGCATTTTTAAGGGCATCTTCGTAAGAGATTTCACCGGCTTTGTACAAATCGTACACAGCTTGGTCAAACGTCTGCATGCCGAGTTCCCGGGAACGTTTCATCACATCTTTAACTTCTGAGACCTTGCCCTTTTCGATCATGTCACCAATAAGTGGCGTGTTCAGTAGCACCTCAACCGCCACACAACGCCCGGTGCCGTCTTTTTTCGGAATCAAACGCTGCGCCACCACCGCTTTCAAATTAAGCGACATATCCATAAACAACTGCTTGTGGCGATCTTCAGGGAAAAAGTTGATGATCCGATCCATCGCCTGGTTGGCGTTGTTCGCGTGCAACGTTGATAAACATAAGTGACCGGTTTCTGCGAAAGCGATACCATAATCCATGGTGTCCCGAGATCGAATTTCACCAATCATAATGACGTCAGGTGCCTGACGCAGTGAGTTTTTCAAAGCAATATCGTAAGAGTCCGTGTCGACACCAACCTCACGCTGGGTAACCACACAGCCGGCATGTTTATGGTTAAATTCAATCGGATCTTCAATGGTCAGAATATGACCGGCACTATTCTGATTTCGATAGCCAATCATCGCCGCCAGTGTAGTTGATTTACCACTTCCGGTCGCACCAACAAAAATTACTAAGCCCCGTTTAGTCATGGCCAGTTCTTTGATAATTTCCGGCACACGCAATTGCTCAATTGTCGGGATTTCATCCTTTACCAGTCGCATCACCATGCCAACACGATTGCGCTGATACAAAGCACTGACCCGGAAACGCCCCGCCCCTTTGGTATCAATCGCATAATTACATTCTTTATCACGCTCAAAAACTTTCTTTTGCTCGTCATTCATGGTGCTGAGCACCAGATTACGGGCCTCGTCGTCGCTGAGCGGCTCCTGAGTTAACGTTGCCATACGGCCATTCACTTTCAGCGTTGGCGGCCGATCGGCTGTGATAAAAATATCCGAAGCTTCATGCTTAACGGCCGCTTTTAAAATGGTGACGATTTCCATAATAGTCTCCTAACGGAACAGGTCTTTGTTGACTGCGCGCGGCAGGGCTTCTGCTTTGGTAATTTGTTGGCGGCGCACCATTTCCTGTAAACATTGATCCAAAGTTTGCATACCAATTGACGCCCCGGTCTGTATGGCAGAGTACATTTGCGGTACTTTATCTTCACGAATCAGGTTACGAATCGCGGGGGTGCCAATCATAATTTCATGCGCGGCAATACGGCCACCCCCCACTTTTTTCAACAGGGTTTGCGAAATAACCGCTCGTAAAGACTCCGACAACATCGAGCGCACCATATCTTTTTCAGCCGCTGGAAATACGTCAATAATACGATCAATGGTCTTAGCAGCAGACGAGGTATGCAGGGTACCAAACACCAAATGGCCGGTTTCTGCAGCAGTTAATGCCAGGCGAATAGTTTCCAAATCACGCAGCTCACCCACCAGAATAATATCCGGATCTTCCCGCAGAGCACTGCGCAGTGCTTCACTAAAACCCAACGTATCGCGATGTACCTCACGTTGGTTAATCAGACATTTTTTACTTTTATGTACAAATTCGATGGGATCTTCAATGGTCAGGATATGTTCATTATCTTTCTCGTTCCGATAGTTAATCATCGCTGCCAGCGTGGTTGATTTACCACTACCGGTTGGCCCCGTCACCAGCACAATACCGCGATGATTATCTGAAATTTGTTTGAAGATTTCGGGCGCGCCCAATTGCTCGAGTGTTAAAACAACTGAAGGGATCGTCCGGAAAACGGCCGCCGCCCCGCGATTCTGATTAAAAGCATTGACCCGGAACCGGGCCAGATTAGGCACTTCAAACGAAAAATCAGCCTCCAGAAACTCCTCGAAGTCCTTTCGCTGCTTATCGTTCATGATGTCGTAAATCATGCCGTGCACTTCTTTGTGTTCCATTGGCGGCAGATTGATACGTTTCACATCACCATCGACCCGGATCATCGGTGGCTCCCCAGAGGAAATATGCAGATCCGACGCATTATTCTTTGCGCTGAAGGTCAGCAATTCAGTAATATCCATGGGCTTTCCCTAATAATGAAATGTTTGTTACCGGCCATTGACCGAACAGTCGATATAGCTAAGGTATCGCGCTCTCAGAAGGCTTGCAACATGGCAGAGATAAAAAATCATCTACAAAACGTTTTGCAGCAAATTCGTGATGCTGAAAAGGCTGCAAATCGTCCGGATAATTCAGTAAAACTGCTGGCCGTAAGTAAAACCTGGCCAGCTGAAAAGCTGCGAGAACTGGCACTGGCCGGCCAGCAGAATTTTGGCGAAAATTACTTACAGGAAGCGCTGAACAAAATCACTGATCTAAGTGATTTACCCCTAACCTGGCATTTTATAGGGCCCATTCAATCCAATAAAACCCGTGATATTGCTGAACATTTTGACTGGGTACACAGTGTCGATCGTTTAAAAATCGCCAAGCGTCTCAGCGAACAGCGTCCCGATAATTTACCGCCGCTGAATATTTGTTTACAGGTCAACATTGATGATGAGGTCAGCAAAGCCGGTATTACCGTCGATGCGTTAATGGAATTGGCAACAGAGGTGCATAAGCTGCCAAATTTGCAGCTACGCGGTCTGATGGTGATCCCGAAAGCGACTGATGATGTTGATGCACAACATGATGCTTTCAGGCGCAGCTTTGAGCAGTATCAGGCGTTACAATCTCAATTTCCGAACATCGATACATTGTCGATGGGTATGTCGGGTGATCTAACTGCTGCAGTTATCGAGGGCAGCACTATGGTGCGGATAGGTACGGCATTATTTGGCCAGCGGCATACACAGAAACCATGATAAACAGTACACTGGGCAAACCAGATTTTAGGTAAGACAACTCTATGAATAACGGCAAAATTGTTTTTATCGGCGGCGGCAATATGGCACGCAGTCTGATTGGTGGTCTCGTTGCTGACGGACTGCCAGCAGAACAAGTCCATGTGCTGGATACACAACTCAACGTACTAAAGGCTTTACAGCAGGATTATGACGTTCAGGTTCATAATGACTTAGCGAGTGCTGTGCAATCCGCTGAGGTCATTGTGCTGGCCGTCAAACCACAGCAAATGCAGGATATGGTCAAATCACTGTCCACCGTTTGGCCTGCCAATGCGGTATTAATCTCGATTGCGGCTGGCATCCGTCTCAGCGATCTGAGCCGTTGGTTACAGCAACCTGCGGCAGCAATTGTTCGTGCCATGCCGAATACACCGTCTTTGGTGCAGGCCGGCGCCACTGCATTATATGCCAATGATCAGGTCAGTCATCAGCAACGAGAGCAGGCCGAAGCGATTTTGCGAGCTGTTGGTTTAGCAATTTGGCTCGATGATGAAACTAAAATGGACGCCGTCACTGCATTATCTGGCAGTGGTCCGGCTTATTTCTTTTTGGTGATGGAAGCGATGGAAAATGCCGCCATCGAGTTAGGTTTACCGCAGGAAACAGCCCGTCTACTGTGTTTAGAAACGGCATTTGGCGCCGCCAAAATGGCATTGGAGAGTGGCGTACCGGCCAACCAGCTTCGTCAGCAAGTTACGTCACCGGGCGGTACCACCGAACGTGCCATTCATGAACTGGAAGACGGCGGTCTGCATGGTTTATTTGAAAATGCATTAGTGGCTGCAGCATTGCGTGCCCGCGAACTTGGTGATCAACTGGGACAAGATCATGACTAACGGTTATTTCAGCAATCCGCTGATATTTATTATCGATACGCTATTCTTCTTATATATGCTGATTGTGGCGCTACGGTTGCTCATGCCCTGGATTCACTGGCCAACCAATCAACCTCTGACACAGATGGTGATACGCGCGACCCAGCCTTTAGTTCAACCCATGCGAACCGTTCTACCGCCTGTCGGTAGACTGGATACTGCAGTGCTGGTCTTATTACTGTTGATCGGTTTGTTAAAAATGATTCTGATTTCAGCCTTGCAGGGCAATGTGCCAGGTATTCTGGCGCTGATTCCATTTACGCTTGCCGAAGTATTTACGCTGTTTATCACTCTGTTTACAGTGACTATCATCATCGAAGTGGTGCTCAGCTGGCTGACACCTCAAGGCAGCTATAACCCGATGACCGAGTTGCTGGTGCGGCTCAACGCTCCATTACTCAATCCCGTACGGCGAATGCTGCCTGATATGGGTGGTCTGGACTTATCGCCGCTGGTCGTCATTATTGGTTTGCAAGTGCTATCGATGCTCGTGCTGCCACTGCTGACCGGCAGTGTTTGATTGCTTGGCAGCCAGTTGCTGATTAAAATGCCCGCTTACTACTCAGATGACCGCTGTTATGCCCGATAATCTGCCGGCCGATTCGGTTGGCCTCGTCAATCCACAAACTCTGCATATAACTGAGCCACTGTCTTTGGATTGTGGTCGCAGTCTGTCGCAATTTGATCTGGTTTATGAAACTTACGGCGAGCTTAATGCTGACAAGTCGAATGCGGTACTGATTTGTCATGCCTTATCCGGCGATCATCACGCTGCCGGCTATCACAGTCTCGATGATAAAAAGCCCGGCTGGTGGGACAGTGCCATTGGTCCTGGAAAAGTCATTGATACCAATGAGTTTTTTGTGGTTTGCCCGAATAACCTCGGAGGCTGCAAAGGCTCTTCCGGGCCCAATACACTGAATCCGGAAACCGGCAAACTTTATGGCCCGGATTTTCCGATTGTGACTGTCACCGATTGGGTCAACAGTCAGGCAATTTTGGCTGATTCTTTGGGTATCCAACAATGGGCCGCTGTGATTGGCGGCAGTCTGGGCGGTATGCAGGCAATGCAATGGGCGATATCTTTGCCGGATCGCGTTCGCCATGCCTTAATCATTGCCGCCGCGCCAAAATTATCGGCGCAAAATATTGCTTTTAATGAAGTGGCACGCACGGCCATTAAATCCGATCCGGATTTCCATAATGGTTATTACGCCGAACACGATACCCTGCCCCGGCAAGGTCTTGGTTTGGCGCGGATGCTCGGCCATATCACCTATTTATCAGATGAAGCGATGGGCCAGAAATTTGGCCGGGAGCTGCGCAGTGGCCAGATCCAATATGGTTACGACGTCGAATTCCAAATCGAAAGTTATCTGCGTTATCAAAGCTCCAGTTTTGTCGAGCGCTTTGATGCCAATACCTATTTGCTGATGACCAAAGCACTGGATTATTTTGATCCCGCCAAAGCCTTTGATGATGATCTGAATGCCACCATGCAGGGTATTAAAGCCAAAACGCTGGTGATGTCATTTACCAGTGACTGGCGGTTTTCGCCGCTGCGATCACTGGAAATTGTCGATGCCCTGCTCAGTGCCGGTAAACAGGTCAGTTATGCCGAAATTGAAGCCCATCAGGGTCATGATGCGTTTTTAATGCCGATACCGCGTTATATGGAAATTTTTGGTACCTATATGCAGCAAGTTGCCAAAGAGGTGAACAGCTGATGACATTACGCGTCGATTTACAGATCATCAGTGACTGGATCCCGGATGGTGCCAGCGTGCTCGATTTGGGTTGCGGCAATGGCACGCTGCTCAATCATCTGCAAGAACGCAAAGTCACCGGCTATGGTCTTGAAATTGATAACAGCAAATTCGCTGATTGTCTGCGTGCCGGCATCAATGTCATTCAGGCAGATTTGGATGAAGGGCTCAGCCAATTTGCCGATCAGAGTTTTGATTATGTGATTTTGTCGCAAACGCTGCAGGCGATTAAACGCCCGGACTTTTTATTGCAGGAAATCATGCGCGTTGGCCGCCACGGTATTATCGGCTTCCCAAACTTTGGTCACTGGCAGTGCCGTTGGCAATTGAGTCTGGGCGGTCATATGCCGGTCTCCAAAAGCCTGCCCAATCACTGGTTTGATACGCCAAATATCCATCTGTGCACGATCCGGGATTTTGAGCAGTTATGCCGTGATAATCAGTTCAACATTATCAGTCGCAGTGTCGTCAATCACGAATATAAAGACACGTTAGCCATTCGCCTGCTACCTAACCTGTTTGGCGAAACCGCCGTTTATCTGGTGCAAAACCAATACAAATAACATGAAAAAATATCAACACGACTTTATCGAATTTGCCCTTAAAACGGGTGTGCTGCGCTTTGGCAGCTTCACGCTGAAATCCGGCCGGCAAAGCCCGTATTTTTTTAACAGTGGCCTGTTTAACAGTGGCGCCAGTCTGGCGCAGTTAGGCCGTTTTTATGCGCAGCGAATCGTTGATAGCGGTTTAGACTTTGATGTGTTGTTTGGCCCCGCTTATAAAGGTATTCCGCTGGCATCGACGACAGCGATTGCGCTCGCGGATCAGCATCAGATTGATATCCCTTATGCGTTTAACCGCAAAGAAGCCAAAGATCACGGTGAAGGCGGCCAACTGGTCGGTGCGCCGCTCACCGGCAAAGTATTGATTATCGATGATGTTATTTCTGCCGGCACGTCAGTTGGTGAATCAGTCGCCATGATCCGAGCTGCTGGCGCTGAACCTGCCGGCGTAGTGATCGCGCTGGATCGTCAGGAACGTGGCAAAACTGAAAAATCAGCCATTGCACAGGTGGAAGCTGATTATGGTATTCCGGTTATCAGCATTATCTGTCTGGCGGATTTACTGCAATACCTTGATGGCCAAGCTGAACTGCAAAACCATCGAGATGCTGTCTCTGCATATCGCAAAGAATACGGCGTTTAAACCGGCCCAATAATCAACCGTAAAGCGATAAGCACCGTCACAACCTCAAAACAACGTTTGATCCAGCGATTGCCCCAGCGCAGCGCTAAATGTGAGCCTAAATAACCGCCGATTAAAGACCCCAGCAATAAAGCGGGCAACCAGTCCCAGCGAATATCACCGAGTATGCCCAAAGTAATGGCACCGGCACCATTCCAGAATAATCCGACCATGATCAGCGTATAAGCGACCGCCCGCTGATAATCCATACCAAACCATAACACCAGCCATAACGTAACAAATAAGCCGGTACCGGACGTCAGCGAACCGTTTAAGATGCCCAGAAAAAACAACATCAAACCGCCGCGTAAATAGCCTGCTAAATCCCGGTGCACAGGCTGATAATCCTGACCCAGTTGCGGTTTTAAGTACGAGTAAATGCCTAAACTGCCCGTTAATAGACCTAAGGCAATCTCGGCGATACGATCCGGTACCAGTAAAATCAGACTACCACCCAGCACCACTCCCGGCAGACCAGCTATCAACAAAAGCAAAACAAACTGTCGTTCCAAACGGCTGGTCGACATATAACGCAAAGCTGCACCCACACCGAGCGCCACACTGGCGACTTTGTGGGTGGCCAGTGCCACCGCAAAACTTAAGCCCAGAAAAATCAACACCGGAAACTGAATCAAACCCGCACCGCCGCCACTCAGGGCTGAAAAGGTATTGGCCAGCAGAGAAATAACAAACAGAATACAATGCTCGAGCAGTGTCAAAGTTTAAGCCGTTTTATCGAGTGGGAGAATTAGGATGATACGCAAACGCCTGCTGTGCAGCAGCTTTTTATTAAGTTTTTGTCTGGCCACTACCAGCGTTTATGCCGGTCAATTATTCCGCTTTAATGACGAAAGCGGTACGCCTACGCTCAGTAAAACACTGCCACCGGAAGCCGCGCAACAAGGCTACGATATTCTCGATGATCAAACCATGCGTTTAATTGAACGGGTACCGCCCCCGTTAACCGAAGCGGAACTGGCTGAACAAGCGGAACGCAAGGCTGCTGAACAGGCAGCTCAACAAACCGCCGCAGCCGAAGCAAAACAGGCAGCAATCTTAAAACGCCAGCAAAGCCTGCATGATCAAAATCTGCTGAATATTTATCAGTCAGAGGATGAATTGCTTGCCGCCCGCGATAAGGATCTCAGCTACCGTCAAGACCGGTTGAAGGCACTTACCGAAAAGCAACCAGCGCTTGAGCAAAGACTGGCCGAGGTCCAGCAACAAGCTGCCGAAAAAGAACTCAACGGTGAAACGGTTACTGAAAATCTACAGAAAAGACTCACGGCAGCTGAGCAGGAATTAAGTAATAACCAGATGATGATTCATGAACTTGAAGCGGAAATCATGATGCTCAGTCAACAATACGAGCAAGATCGCCAACGACTAAATGAATTACTGAGTATTCGTCAGCGTTAAACCAGCACATCCAATTCGCTGAGCAGCAATTGATTCTCAGTGTGTGTGCCGATAGTGATCCGCAAAAACTGATCAATACGCGGCTTGTTAAAGTGCCGGATAATAATGCCTTTCTCACGCAGCGATGCGGCTAATTCTTTCGCATCATGTTGCGGGTGTCTGGCAAACACAAAATTGGCCGATGAGGGTAGAACCTCAAACCCCATTTCCTGCATAGCGGTAATGACCAAATCACGTTCAGCGATAACCGTTTTGCGGCAGTCCTCAAAATATGCTCTGTCTTCAAACGCAGCAACTCCGGCGGCAATCGCCAAACTGTCCAGCGGATAGGAGTTAAAACTGTCTTTAACACGAACCAGCGCCTCGATTAAATCGGCATGGCCAATGGCAAAACCAATGCGCATACCTGCGAGCGAACGTGATTTCGACAAACTTTGTGTGACCAGTAAATTCGGATATTGCTGGGTCAACGGGATCGCCGATTCACCACCAAAATCGATATAGGCTTCATCAACGACCACAACCGACTCAGTATTGGTTTTTAACAACGTTTCAATGTCGTTGAGCGCCAATAAACGGCCGGTAGGCGCATTGGGGTTCGGAAAAATAATACCGCCGTTAGGCTGATGATAATCAGCAATATTCAGCGAAAAATCTTCGTCTAAAGCGATGGTCTGAAAATCAATGCCGTACAGCTGGCAATATACCGGGTAAAAGCTATAGGTAATATCCGGAAATAAAATCGGCTGTGGGTGTTTAAACAAACCATAAAACACATGCGCCAACACTTCATCGGAACCATTGCCAACAAATACATTGCTGCTGTCCACTTTATGATAATCAGCAATCGTTTGTTTTAAAGCCCCACCATCCGGCACCGGATACAAGCGCAAACGATCAGTTGCCGCCATTCGAATGGCGTCGATAACTTTCGGTGATGGTCCGAATGGGTTTTCATTGGTATTGAGTTTGACCAGATTAGCGCCGCGCGGTTGTTCACCCGGCACATACGGCTCCAGCTTATGGACAAAATCACTCCAGAAACGGCTCATATCAATCTTTTAAACGATATTCAGCGCTACGGGCATGCGCAGTCAGACTCTCACCACGCGCTAAAACTGAAGCAATTTTGCCCAGCGTTTGTGCGCCTTCTGCTGACACCTGGATCAGGCTGGAACGTTTTTGAAAATCATATACGCCCAGCGGCGAGCTGAAACGCGCTGTTCGAGAAGTCGGCAAAACGTGATTGGGGCCGGCGCAGTAATCGCCGAGTGCTTCCGGCGTATAACGGCCCATAAAAATCGCACCGGCATGGCGGATTTGTTTGGCCATATCGGCCGCATTATCGACCGATAATTCCAAATGTTCGGCAGCAATAAAGTTGGCGACTTCGACTGCCTCTGCCATATCGGTCACCTGAATCAAAGCGCCGCGATTACCCAGCGAGGTGCGAATCATCGCTTCACGTTCCATAGTCGGCAGCAGTTTTTCAATTGACGCCGCGACTTTATCGAGGAATTCGGCATCCGGAGAGACTAAAATGGCCTGCGCATCTTCATCATGTTCGGCTTGTGAAAACAAATCCATGGCTATCCAGTCCGGATCGGTTTTGCCATCACAAATCACCAGGATTTCTGACGGGCCGGCAATCATATCGATCCCCACCGTACCAAAAACCATACCTTTTGCCGTAGCAACGAAAATATTACCCGGTCCGACAATCTTATCAACCTGAGGGATCGTCTCGGTGCCATAAGCCATCGCGGCAACCGCCTGCGCACCACCAATAGCAAAGATCCGATCCACACCAGCAATCGCCGCCGCCGCGAGCACCAATTCATTGACTTCATCATCCGGCGTTGGCACCACCATGATCAATTCTTTGACACCAGCGACTTTAGCCGGAATCGCGTTCATTAAGACCGATGACGGATAAGCCGCTTTACCGCCCGGTACATATAAACCGGCGCGATCCAGTGGCGTAACCTGCTGGCCTAATACCGTGCCATCCGCTTCGGTATATTGCCAGGATTCCTGTTTTTGATGCTGGTGATAGCGGCGTACCCGTTCAGCCGCTTTTTCCAGCGCTTCACGCTGAGGTGCCGGGATAGATTTCAGCGAGGCCTTTGCCCGCTCCAGCGGAATTTCCAAATCTGATAATTCAGTTGCTTTGACGCGATCAAATTTTTGGCTGTATTCAACGACCGCCGCATCACCACGCTGTTTCACATCAGCCAGAATATGACGGACAGTATCGGTGACAGCGGTATCAGAAACACCCTCCCAGGCCAATAAATCTGAGAGTTTGGTCCAGAAATCGGCTTGCTGAAAATTTAATCGACTTACTTCAAACATTATTTTCTTTCTCTGACGGCGGCTCGGATATGCTCAATAAACTGTTGGATACGTTGATGTTTGGTTTTCATTGACGCCTTATTGACCACCAAACGTGAGCTGATATCCGCAATATGTTCCAAAGGCTCCAAACCATTGGCACGCAAAGTGTTGCCGGTATCGACCACATCAACAATCCGGTCAGCGAGGCCAACCAGCGGTGCCAGCTCCATCGAACCGTATAATTTAATTATATCGACCTGCTGTCCCTGCGCAGCATAAAAGCGGCGGGTGCTTTCGACAAATTTGGTAGCGACTTTCAAACGGCCCGGTGGCAACGGCGCATCTTTGCGGCCGGCAGTCATCAATTTGCAGCATGCTATTTGTAAATCAACCGGCTCATATAATTCGGCATCCGGATGTTCCATCAACACGTCTTTACCGGCAACGCCCAGGTCGGCACCACCGTACTCCACGTAAGTCGGCACATCAGAGGCACGAACAATAATCAGCCGGACATCCGGCTGATTGGTGGCGAGGATCAATTTACGGCTGGTTTCAGGATCATCGAGTGGCTCAATGCCGGCAGCTTTGAGTAGCGGCAAGGTTTCTTCAAAAATCCGGCCTTTTGACAGCGCCAGCGTTAACATCTCAGCCATGCGCGGCACTCCGCAGGCCGGTTGGGATACGACGGATCCGAGCGCCCAATTGCTGCAGTTTTTCTTCAATACATTCGTAACCACGGTCGATATGGTAAATACGCTCGACCACCGTTTCGCCATCAGCAACCAAAGCTGCCAACACCAAACTGGCTGAAGCCCGTAAATCAGTGGCCATGACCGGCGCGGCGGTCAGTGCTTCACGGCCGATACAAACCACGGTATTGCCTTCGATTTGCAGATTTGCGCCCATGCGTTGCATTTCTTGCACATGCATAAAGCGGTTTTCAAAGACAGTTTCAACAATGGTCGCCTGACCTTCGGCAACGGCGTTCAACGCAGTAAACTGCGCCTGCATATCGGTCGGGAAGGCAGGATACGGCGCGGTACGAATATTAACCGCTTTGGGCCGTTTACCTTCCATATCCAGACTGATCCAATCGGGACCGACATCAATTTTGGCACCGGCTTCTTCAAGTTTCAGTAACACTGCTTCCAGTTGATTGGCATCGGTGTCTTTTAATTTAACCCGGCCACGAGTAATAGCTGCAGCAACCAGATAAGTACCCGTTTCTATGCGATCTGGCAGGATGGCGTACTGGGTACCATGCAGTTTCTCGACACCATTAATTTCTAAAGTCGCAGTACCTGCACCTTTGATATCAGCGCCCATTGAAATTAAATAGTTAGCAAGATCGACAACTTCCGGCTCACGCGCGGCATTTTCAATAATGGTTTTACCTTTAGCCAGCGTTGCCGCCATCATTAGATTCTCAGTACCGGTCACCGTCACCTGATCGAGAAAAATATGCGCGCCTTTCAGGCCATCGCCACTGGTTGCACGAATGTAGCCATTTTCAACTTTGATATGCGCGCCCATGGCCTCTAACCCACGTAAATGCAGATCGACCGGTCGGGAACCGATAGCACACCCCCCAGGCAAAGAAACATCCGCTTTACCGTATTTCGCCAGTAACGGGCCCAATACCAAAATTGAGGCCCGCATGGTTTTCACCAAATCATAAGCGGCTTCGGTAATAGTCAGTGTCGTAGGGTCGATTTCTACGCCTGAACGTTCATCAACCGTCAGGGAAACACCCATCCGGCCAAGCAGTTCGAGGGTGGTGGTAATATCATGCAGATGAGGCACATTGCCAATACGCACCGGCGAGTCTGCCATCAACGCGCCCATTAAAATCGGTAAGGCAGCGTTTTTTGCGCCGGAAATACGGATCTCGCCGTCCAGCGGCACGCCGCCTCTGATTATCAATTTATCCATAGTGTCTCTGCTTGGTTAACAGCGGGCGCTTAGCTGGCGCGGGTCTTCAGGGATAATGCATGTAGTTCACCACTACTGAATTTATCACCTAACGTCGCTTTGACCATTCGATGCTGCTCAATAAGGCTCTTACCGGCAAATGCCGGGCTGGTCACAATGGCATCAAAATGCTGGCCATCATCACCTAATACTTGTACTTCAGCACCCGGCAGGCCCTGTTCGATTAATTCTTTGATATCTGTGGCTTTCATAATGCACGCTTTGTTTGTAAAGGCAGAATCGTATCCAGTCCACTGGCTTCTGCCATCGCCAGCATTTGTGCCGGCATCTCTTCAAACACAATGTTTTTATCACTGGCCCTGGCTTCACGCATCCAGCGAATCAATAATGCAAGCCCGGCACTGTCACTGCGGGTAACCGCAGACAAATCGATATGTAAGTCTGCCAGTTCGCCAAACATTGCTTCGCTTTGTTTGAGATAATCCGGCACCGCGTCAATCGTTAAATCGCCACTGACGCGCAAACACTGGGCAGTATTGTCCAGCGTGATACTCATGACTTCGCTTTTTGATTACGCTGCGACAAGTCTTCAATCAGCTTGTCGATGCCACCATTATTGATATCGCGGCTAAACGTTGAACGATAATTGGTGACCAGGCTGATGCCTTCGATTTTGACATCGTAAACTTTCCATTCCCCGGCCGCATTCAGATACAAAGACAAGGTCATCGGAATACCGGGACCGCCGCTTTGCACTACTTCCATAGGTACATCAACGCGTCTTTTGCTCAAATCGTCACGAAATGGCAGAAAACGGATTTCCTCATCGGTGTACTCCAGCATGGCGGTTGAATAGGTACGCACCAGTAATACCCGGAACTCTTCTACAAATTGGGCTTGTTGTTCTTCGTTGATACTGTTCCAGTTTTTGCCCAAAGCCAGTTTTGCCATACGGGCAAAATCAAAATTCGGGATCAGAATTTCTTCTACCAAGTCATAAATTTTGCTGGGATTGGCTTCCAGTTCAGCTTCATGAACTGCCAACGCCAACAACATATCGTCAGACGCTTTTTTTACCAGAGCTTGTGGTACCGGCATTTCTTCTGCGCGAACATTGCCTCCAGCAACTGTCATCAGCATTGCTGCCAATAGCAATACGCTGATTTTAAAAGTTTTTATCAGTTGCATCATTATTCACCTTCTGCCTTACTGTATAAGAATTGACCAATAATTTGCTCCAGCACCACCGCTGGCTGGGTCAGCGTAATTTCATCACCGTCAGCTAGATAAAAATCATCAGCACCTGCTTCCAAACCGATATATTGTTCGCCAAGCAAACCTGCAGTGAAAATACTCGCAGATGTGTCCAGCGGAATATTGTCGTACTGCGGATAGATATTGAGTGTCACTACCGCATCATAAGTTTCCGGATCCAATTTAATATCGGCAACACGACCTACCCGTACACCAGCCATTGAGACTGGTGAGCGTGGCTTTAGACCACCGATATTCTGGAAATTGGCCGTTACCTGATAACCCTTTTCATCAGTGAAATCGCCCAGGTTGCTAACTTTCATTGCCAGCATAAACAGCGCCGCTAAACCTGCGGCAACAAACAGGCCGACCAGAATTTCGGTTTGCTTACTTTGAATCATTTTCTTATTCTCCAAACATCAACGCTGTCAATACAAAATCCAGTCCCAGAATGGCAAACGCTGAGTGCACTACCGTGCGCGTTGTTGATCGACCCACGCCCTCTGACGTTGGTGCCGCATCATAGCCTTCAAACAAAGCAATCCAGGTCACTACAAAACCAAACACAATACTTTTGATGACGCCATTTAAAATATCTTCATACCAATCGGTTTTGGCCTGCATTTGTGACCAAAACGCACCATCATCAACACCTAATAAACCATGACCGACCAAAAACGCGCCTAATACGCCGACCGCGCTGAACATGGCCGCCAGCAATGGCATCGAAATTACCCCAGCCAGAAAACGTGGCGCAATCACCCGGCGAACCGGGTCCACCGCCATCATTTCCATGCCGGACAATTGTTCGGTACTTTTCATCAGGCCAACTTCCGCCGTCAAAGCAGAGCCGGCACGCCCTGCAAACAATAAAGCACTGACCACCGGTCCCAGTTCACGCACCAATGACAACGATACCAGGACACCTAAAGATTCTTCGGCACCAAAATCAACCAGTGTATTGTACCCCTGCAGGCCCAACACCATGCCGACAAATAAACCCGATACCACAATAATGAGTACTGACAATACGCCGACGTAAAATAATTGCTGGACGACCAATGAAAAACGCATCATTAATTCGGGAATGCCGGCAAGAATCTGTACCAACAAAAGTGTTGCACGCCCCAGTCGTTCTAACGTGCCTAATGCCCAGCGGCCCAGCATCCGAATAAAATCAATCATCGGTGTTCCTCGCCCGCCAGTAAATCATCAGCAAATTCTGTCCCCGGATAATGAAACGGTACCGGCCCATCTGGCAGGCCCTGCATAAACTGTTCGACCCAATCAGAGCCGGATTTCTGTAACTGCTCAGGCGTACCCTGATCGATTACTTTGCCGCCCGATAACAAATAAATATCGTCAGCAATTTGTGTGGTTTCAGCGACATCATGTGATACCACGATACTGGTTAAACCCATGGCGTCATTGACGCGGCGAATCAAATTCACCAGCGTACCCATGGAAATCGGATCCTGGCCGGTAAACGGCTCATCATACATGATCATCATTGGATCCAAGGCCATAGCGCGTGCCAGCGCCACCCGCCGGGCCATACCACCTGATAATTCAGCAGGCATCATATTGCGGGCATTACGCAAGCCCACAGCCTGTAACTTCATCAATACCAAGTCGCGGATCATTGATTCCGGCAAATCGGTATGTTCATACAACGGAAAAGCCACGTTTTCATAAACATTAATATCGGTTAGCAGGGCACCGCTTTGAAATAGCATGCCCATACGTTTACGTAGGGCATATAACGCTTTACGGGATAGTTTATGAACATCTTCGCCGTCAACAATAATGCTGCCGCGCTGTGGTCGCAACTGGCCACCAATCAATTTTAGTAAGGTGGTTTTACCGGTACCACTGGGTCCCATGATAGCGGTGACTTTGCCGCGATAGATATCGATATCAACGCCATCGAATATCGCTTTGTCACCACGATAGAAGTGTAAGTCTCTGATTTTGATCAGTGGCGTCATGGCCCTGCCGATAGCTTAAAAATAAGGGGCTCAATTTTCGGTAATCCGCGGGGGTAAGTCAAATAATACTATGGAACAACACTGGGTTATCCGTTAAAGTAATCGGCCCACGTTTCTGGCAAATCAGGAAAAATTCACCCTTGGCATCTGTTCAGAGTACGTTCAGAATCATCGTGGTAATGTTTTCGTCACACCATAAAAAAACGGAGAATATAATGAAGAAGTTGTTACAGTTTTTTGCCATCGCCCTGTCAGTGGTGCCTGTCATCGCCAATGCGCATGGTCCAACCCGGCAAATGGTCGAAGAAAAAATTGTCATCAATGCACCGGTTGATAAAGTTTGGGCAATGGTCAAAGACTTCTCAGCAATGGATCAATGGCATCCTGCGGTTAAAAGCGTTGATATGAAAGATGAGAAAACCCGTGTGTTGACGCTCAATGTCGAAGGCAATCCAACGATTACTGAAGAATTGGACAAAGTTGACGAAGAACGTAAAACGCTGATTTACACCATTGATGATATGAGTGTTGTTAAAACTATTACCTTCAACAGCAAAGATACCCCTTACTACACGCTGCCGGTTTCGACCTATAAATCATGGATCTACGTTAAAGAAGTTGATGGTGGTACTGAAGTAAAATGGCGCGGTAAATTTTACCGTTCGTTTATGGATAACCCACCTGTACCAGAAGGCCAATCTGATTCTGAAGCCGTTGAAGCCATTACAGCTGTCTACACCAGCGGTTTGGAAGGCTTAAAAAATGTTCTGGAAAAATAATGCGCGCTAACGCGACTTATTGTTCCTCTAAAGCGGCCCCAATGTGGGCCGCTTTTTTTCTGTTTGTGATATTGCCATTAACAGGCTGTAGTGATGAGCCACAATATGCCTATATCACTAATCAGCTTAGCGATAATGTCAGCGTCATTGATCTGCAAACCCGCCAAGTTCAACACACCATTGAGGTCGGTAAAGCACCAGCGGGTGTCGCCCAAAGCCGGGACGGTCAGAAAATTTTTATCAGTAACGCTGATTCACAAGATATTTCTTTTATTGATGCGACCTTGATGCAGGAAACCTTCCGCATGAAAGTCGGTGATGGTCCGGTAGGCATTGCCAGCAACATTGATGGCAGCCTGTTGTATGTTGCCGACTGGTATCAGGATCAAATCAGTGTTGTCGATACTGTACAGAAAACTATTATTAACCAGATCCCGGTTGGTCAGTCACCCGCAGGGTTGATAGTCGATGATGCTAATCAGAAATTGTATGTCGCTAACCGCGACGATAATTCAGTATCCGTCGTAGATCTATCAACGCAACAAACTGTCGCAGAAATTGCGGTCGGCAAAGCCCCCTTTGGTGTTGCTTTAAGTCAGAACGGCAGCCGGCTTTACACGGTTAATGTGCAAGATAATAGCGTCAGCGCTATCGATACCAGCACACAAAAAACTATTGAAACCATTGCAGTCGGAGAGTGGCCATATTGCGCAGTCCTCAGCCCCGATGACAGCACACTTTATGTCACCAATCAGGATGAGAACAGTGTCTCCAAGATTGATTTAAGCAGCAATGAGGTCACTGCGGTGATTGATGTTGACGATACGCCGGAAGGCATTGATATCAGCGCCAATGGCCGTTATCTGTATGTCGCCAACTGGGGCAGCGGTAAGGTGTCAGTGATTGATACCAAAACCGATAAGTTGATAGAAAATATTGCCACCGCTGAGGGCAGCCGCGCCTTCGGTGATTTTATTGCTGGTCGTTAATTGGCCATGACCGCCTGCGTGGTCAGCTTCTTAAATGAAGCGTTTGCTGACAAGGCGCAACAATTGGCCCAAAGCCTTGCTTTACCGCTGAGCAATGAATCAAATGCTGCGTTGCAATTAACGGTAAATGAGCACGGATTAAGTTTATGGGCACCGGCACTCGGTGGTCCGGTGCAGGTGGATTTTATCAGCGGCAAAAATGCCCATCGCCGGCAATTTGGTGGTGGTCGCGGTCAACCCCTGGCTAAAGCTGTCGGTTTAAAACCCGGCTTTAATCCAACAGTCATTGATGCCACGGCCGGTTGGGCCAGAGATGCCTTTGTCCTCGCCAGCCTGGGCTGTCAATTAACCTTGCTGGAACAACAGCCGCTGTTGGCGGCTTTAGTTGAAGATGGTTTAAATCGCGCGGCAAATGACAAAGATATTGCCGAAATCGCCGCCCGGATGTCATTACTGAATGTGAATGCCGTCGATTATTTAACGGCTTTGCCTGAAGCCGAGTGGCCGGATGTGATTTATCTGGACCCGATGTATCCCAGCCGGGATAAAAGTGCACTGGTTAAAAAAGACATGCAAATCCTGCATCAATTAGTTGGCAATGATGAAACAGGTGAAGCCTTGCTGGCTACCGCACTGCAGCATGCAAAAAAGCGCATTGTCGTCAAACGACCCAAAGGGGCGCCGTTATTAAATGCCGTTAAACCGGTAGCTGAAGTTGCCAGCAAAAACACCCGCTATGATATTTATGCGCCATTAAAGGCTTAACTGCGTTTTTTGGCTTGTTTATCGAGTTCTCGTAACCGGCTCAACTTCTCGCCAATCTTGATTTCCAAACCACGATTAACCGGCTGATAATATCGCCGCTCGCCCATGGTTTCCGGAAAGTAAGTCTCCCCCGCCGCATAAGCATCCGGCTCATCATGGGCATAACGATAGGTTTTGCCGTAATCCAGCTCTTTCATCAACTTGGTCGGCGCATTACGTAAATGCAGCGGCACTTCAGCACTGCCGTTGGTTTGCACGTCGTGCATTGCTGCTTTAAAGGCGGTGTAAACGGCATTACTTTTGGGCGCGCAGGCCAAATAGACGACTGCCTGGGCAATCGCCAACTCCCCTTCAGGGCGGCCCAGCTTTTCCAGGCTGTCCCATGCGTTTAATGCCAGTTCCAGACCACGTGGATCGGCATTACCGATATCTTCCACGGCCATGCGCACAATTCGCCGCATTAAATACACCGGATCACAGCCACCATCCAGCATCCGGCATAACCAATACAATGCCGCATCCGGCGCGCTGCCCCGAACTGATTTATGTAGTGCAGAAATCTGATCGTAGAAAGCCTCGCCGCCTTTATCAAAGCGCCGAAAACTACCAGATAAAACTGCCGTTAAATCTTCTACGGAAACGGCAGTTTGTGCTTTGCTATCTGCTAAATCGATAGCGATTTCCAGCAAGTTCAACACCCTTCGGCCATCACCATCGGCGCTTTCAGCTAGCTGATCACGCAACTCATCATCGAGACTGATGTCACGAGCGGCCAGGCCACGAATACCATCATCCATTGCCCGATCAATAATCAGGCGTAAATCGGCAGCTTCCAATGATTTGAGTACATAGACCCGGGCCCGTGAAAGCAAAGCATTATTTAATTCAAATGAAGGGTTTTCAGTGGTCGCACCGATAAATGTAAAAGTACCGTCTTCGACATACGGCAAAAAGGCATCTTGCTGGGATTTGTTAAAACGATGCACTTCATCAACAAATAACATGGTGCGCCGGCCGCGTTCCTGGGCAATTAGTTTGGCCCTGGCAACTGCCTCACGAACCTCTTTAACACCGGCCAAAACGGCTGAAATAGTGATAAATTCGGCATCACAATAACCAGCGATCAATCTCGCCAGCGTGGTTTTACCGGTACCGGGCGGGCCCCAGAAAATCATTGAGTGTGGCTGACCACTGGCAATTGCCTGCCGCAGTGGTTTGCCTTCACCTATCAGATGCTGTTGACCTATGTAGTCATCCAGCGTCTGCGGCCGCATCCGGTCCGCTAACGGCCGACCGGTGCTGGGCTGCAGATTATCAAACAGACTCACTTAGGGCGCGTCTCCCACGACGTCCACTCCAGCGGGTGGAATAAAATCAAAACGATCGGCTGCCAGTGAGGGATTGATTTTCACTTCGGTGAAGTGCAGGTTGGTTTGTTGATCGAAGGCATCAATCATCAACATTTGCTGCAGGCCCGCTTCGTTAAATCCCAATTGTACCCGCTGATAATTTGATTCTTCATCTTTGGGCGTTAACTCTACCCACTGCAGATCATCAGCTTTATCAATCGTCGTGATGTTATAGGCATCCTCCGGCATACTTTTGCCAGATAACAAACCTGCAGGCGTATCAGCAAGGGTTTCATCCTGATTTTTAACGGTGATTTGCTCTAAATCTTCGTCATAAAACCAAATCCGCTGACCATCGGCAACAATTTGCTGTGCATAAGGCGTGACATAATCCCAGCGAAATTTACCGGGCCGCGACAGCAAAAATTCACCATCGGCTTCCTCAATAATATTCCCATCGGAATCAACCACGGTTTGCGTAAACATCGCCTGAAACTCGCTGACCTCAGCCACAAACTGATTCAAACGACTAATTGCATCTTCTTCAGCCTGCACCGATCCGATGCTCAAACTCAGCACTCCAGCCAGTAGTAGCGAAAATCGCTTCAACATATAAACTCCTGATAGTTAACCACGCTGATTAGACTACAGCGGATTGAAATAGGTGCATCAATCTCGTGGCGGTGGTGCCAACACTTCCCGACTGCCGTTACTTTGCATGGCAGAGACCACACCGGCCGCTTCCATCGCTTCAACAATACGCGCCGCCCGGTTGTAACCAATCTTTAAACGCCGCTGAATTCCTGAAACCGAAGCACGTCGTGATTCGGTAATAATCTGTACGGCCTGATCGTAAAGCTCATCCTGCTCACCATCAGCAGCATCACCAAATGAACCGCCTTCACCATCTTCAGCACTCAATGCTTTGGTGATTTCTTCAAGATAATCGGGCCCGCCCTGAGATTTCAGAAAGTTAACGACTTCATGCACCTCATGATCATCAACAAATGCACCATGGACACGCTCCGGTAAACCACTGCCAGGCGGCAGATACAACATATCGCCCTGCCCCAGTAATTGCTCGGCGCCCATTTGATCGAGAATAGTTCTGGAATCGATGCGTGATGACACCTGAAACGCCATCCGAGTGGGGATATTGGCTTTAATCAAACCGGTAATAACATCCACCGACGGCCGCTGTGTCGCCAGAATCAAATGGATACCCGAAGCACGGGCTTTTTGCGCCAGGCGGGCGATCAACTCTTCAACCTGCTTACCCACCACCATCATCATATCGGCCAATTCATCGATAATCACAACGATAAACGGCATTGGCTCAAGGGTTGGGATAGGCTCGCCGGGCAGAATTTCTGCCAGCGGATCGGTAATAGGCTCGCCTTTGTCGATAGCATCCTGCACTTTTTTGTTATAACCGGCGATATTACGAACACCGAGCGCCGCCATCAGTGGATAACGCCGTTCCATTTCCGCGACACACCAACGCAGCGCATTGGCAGCCTCTTTCATATCGGTGACTACCGGCGTCAGCAAATGCGGAATATCTTCATAAATCGACAGCTCCAGCATTTTCGGATCGACCATGATAAGCCGTACTTCTTTTGCCGTTGCTTTGTAGAGCAGGCTCAGAATCATGGCATTAACGGCGACCGATTTACCGGAACCGGTGGTACCTGCCACCAGCAAATGCGGCATTTTTTCAAGGTTGGCGACCACGGGCCGGCCAGCAATATCTTTACCGAGCGCAATCACCAGCGGCGATTTGCTGTTTTCGTAATCGCTGCAGGCCAAAATCTCACGCAGCCGGACAATTTCACGATGTTCGTTAGGGATTTCAAGACCGACAACGGGTTTGCCGGGAATGACCTCAACAATACGCACACTGCTGACTGACAAGGCCCGGGCCAAATCTTTCGCCAAACCACTGATGCGGCTAACCTTGATACCCGCTGCCGGCTGTAATTCAAAACGGGTAACCACCGGACCGGGCTGCACCTCAACCACTTGCACTTCGACGCCGAAATCTTTCAGTTTCAGCTCAACTTGTCGTGATAAGGCCTGCAACACTTCCTCGCTATAACCCTGCTGGGCGGCTTTAGGCAAATCCAGTAATGACAGTGTTGGCATACCCGGTGAATCCGGTGTTTCAAACAACGGCTTCTGACGTTCTTTTTCTTCGCGTTTACTAGGCACTACCCCTTGCGGCAGGACAGGCTCAATACGTACTTTGGCTTTGTGCTGGAGTTTTTCTTTTTGCTCTAAAAAGCTCTCTTCACGCTGCTGTCGATTACGTTTAGCCTGAATGTCTGCTTGCATATCGCGGCTACGCCGGGCTGCCCAGGTCATTACTACCATCGCTGCGGCGCCCAGTCGGTCGATGACCATCAGCCAGGACAAGCCGGTGAACAAGGTAACGCCTGTTAATAGAAAAGCCAGCAGTAATAAACTGGTCCCCGAGGCACCAAAAACGGCTTCAAAACCATGGCCCACTACTTCACCCAGTACGCCGCCGGCGCCCAACGGCAATAATTCGGCATAATCCATCAGGCTCAAGGTGGATAAACCACTGGCCGCCGCCAGCGCCATCAGCAAGCCAACCCCTTTTAATACCCAGAAATGAACGGCATCGGCACTATCGGCGCGTTTGCCCCAGCTGAATAACAACCAGCCGGAAAACCCCAGCATCAACGGCGCTAAATAAGCAGGCAAACCAAAACCATAAAGCAGCGCATCAGCAAGCCAGGCACCAACAATACCGCCACTATTAGCCACTACATCATCGGTGCCGGTGGTTGACCAACCGGGATCGGTCGGTTCGTAAGTAGCCAGTGATAACAATAAATAAGCGGCCAGTGCCAGCGCCAGAATTAACGCTGCTTCGCGTAGCCGGAAGCCGACTGCGCCAGCGGTGACGTCTTGTTTCGCTTTATCGTTTACCCGCGTCGCTTGTGCCAATGTAATAATTCCAGTGAAGCCAATAGATTATCGGCAGATTCTAACACAGCTTTTCAACTGCGATGCTTGTCCAAATCCATAGCAATGGTTACTCTAATCGGCATCTTTAACGAATTTCGGAGAATGGTTTTATGGCTGACAGTAAACACAGTCGTTTATTGATTTTGGGCAGCGGTCCGGCAGGCTATACCGCTGCTGTCTATGCGGCGCGTGCAGCTTTGGAACCAGTGCTGATTACCGGCATTGAACAAGGCGGTCAGTTAACTACCACAACCGATGTCGATAACTGGCCGGGAGATGCTGAAGGCGTTCAGGGACCAGAGTTGATGCAGCGTATGCAAAAACATGCCGAACGCTTTGGCACCGAGATCGTTTTTGACCATATTCATACCGCTGATTTGAGCAAACGACCATTTACCCTGAGTGGTGATGCCGGCACTTATACTGCCGATGCGCTGATTATCGCCACCGGTGCTTCAGCCAAATATTTAGGTCTGGATTCTGAAGAAGCCTTTAAAGGCCGCGGTGTGTCAGCCTGTGCGACCTGTGATGGCTTTTTCTATAAAAATCAGCCCGTCGCCGTTATTGGCGGTGGTAATACGGCGGTTGAAGAAGCACTGTATTTATCGAATATTGCCTCAAAAGTTACCGTCATTCACCGTCGTGACAGCTTCCGCGCTGAAAAGATTCTGATTAATCAGCTGATGAAAAAAGCCGAAACCGGCAATGTTGAAATCATCTGGAACAGCACGCTTGATGAAGTGCTCGGTGATGATGCCGGCGTCACAGGTATGCGTGTTAAAAGTAACGATGGCAAAACGCAGGATATTGCTGTGCAAGGCGTATTTATTGCCATTGGCCATCAGCCTAATACGTCAATGTTCAAAGGACAACTGGATATGCAGCACGATTACATCATTCTGAATAAAGGCCAGCAAACCAGTATTCCTGGTGTATTTGCAGCTGGTGATGTGTCGGATCCTATTTATCGGCAGGCGATTACTTCTGCTGGTGCGGGCTGTATGGCGGCGCTCGATGCCGAGCGTTATCTGGAAAGCCAGAAATAAACAACGAGGCAGGGGCAACCCTGCCTTTTTTGTCTGTGGAGGGATGTTATGGCTTTGTATAAACACATACTGATTGCCGCCGATTTTTCGGCCCATACCGATGAGGTGATTCACCGGGCAAAGGCACTGGCTGGTCCGGACACGCAGCTTTGTTTATGTCATATTGTCGAAGACTTTCCGCTAACCGATTTTGCTTATGAACCAATGATCAGCGTCGACAGCGAAATGCGCGAGTCTTTGCTGGAAGCCGGTCAAAAGCAACTAGCCGAAGTCGGCACACGTTATGGTATAGACACCGCACATCAGTGGGTTGAGTTTGGCAGTCCCGGACGCGACATTGTCCGCATCGCTGACGAACACAATGTCGATTTGATCGTCGTCGGCTCGCATGGCCGGCATGGTATAAAAGTACTGCTCGGTTCGACTGCCAATGCGATTTTGCATCATGCCCACTGCGATGTTTTGGCAGTACGGCTGCAAGACGCTGACTAAAGTCATCGATGACGGGCCGAATCGCCGGGCTGGGCCCGTTTTTACTGGTAGCATTTATCAATGCCATGGTGGATCTGGGCCATAAGATCACCATTCAGAACACTCTTTTTAAAATTTACGATGATGCCACCCAGGTTGCTTTGACAGCAATCGTCAATGCACTGATTTTACTGCCGTTTATTTTACTATTTACCCCGGCTGGTTTTTTATCAGATCGCTTTGCCAAACCACAAATTATGCGCTGGGCAGCACTTTCGGCGATCTTCATCACACTATTGATTACCCTCAGCTATTATCAGGGCTGGTTTCAACTGGCATTTGCGTTGACCTTTGTGTTGGCAGCACAAAGTGCCATTTATTCACCGGCCAAGTACGGCTATATCCGCGAAACAGCCGGTGAACAGCAACTGGCACCGGCAAATGGTTTTTTACAGGCCACCACCATTGTCGCCATCCTGACTGGCATTTTTTTGTTCACAGTACTGTTTGAAATATTGCTGGTTGACGTCAGTTATGCCAACGAAGCAGAACTGATTCAGTATATTGCGCCGCTCGGCTGGTTGTTGGTCGGCTTGTCTTGTATTGAGTATTTTCTAGCGCGGCGGTTGCCGTTATTAAAAGCAGCAAGTGCCGATAAAGCCTTTAATTGGCCCGCCTACCGCCGGGGCTATATTCTACGAAATAATTTACAGATATTAACGGCCAATCAGCTTATCTGGTGGTGCATTCTTGGGCTGTCGATTTTCTGGGGGATTTCGCAAACCATGCTGGCCGTGTTTCCGGCTTTTGCCAAAATTGTGCTAAACGAAACCAACACTATCGTTATTCAGGGTCTGCTCGCCTGCTCCGGGCTGGGTATTATTACTGGCTCTTTACTCGCCGGCCGTCTGTGCCGGCAGAAGATACGTTATCCATTACTGTTAATTGGAGGCCTTGGCATGTTTGCCATGTTGGCGCTGATACCACTTTTAAACAGCGTCATCAGTTTTGCATTGACCATCATCGCTTTTGGCATATTTGGTGGTTTATTTATTATTCCGTTGAATGCATTAATCCAGCGCGAAGCACCTGCTGCAATGCTGGGTACGGTGCTTGCTGGCAACAACTGGATTCAGAATTTAACCATGGTCAGTTTTCTGATTTTGACCTGGCTTGCAGCCAGCGGCCAGTTCAGTAGTGCACAATTTTTAAGGTTTTTGCCCTGGCTGACGCTAATACTGTTGATACCGGTGCTTATAAAATTGCGCCAAAAAATAAATTGATAAATTAATGTATTGTTGTGAACAATTATCACAAGTCATTCTTTAGGAAAAAATTTGTGGCAAAACAGTCCTCTTTCCCACCGGTTTATACCGATGCTTTTCAACAAGCATCCGAAAATCTGCGCCGAGCTCTGCCACTGATTAACCGCTATCAAACGCCGATTACTCCCGTTAATTACGCTGTTTGGTATGAATATGTATCCGGCAATAATCAGGCGCTGATCAATGCAATTGATACCCGGCTGAACAAAGGCGATGAGATAACCCCGGATTTAACGCAGTATTTATACGAAAAATATGTACTGCTAGGCATGCCGGAACGGCTGGAACAAACCAATAACGGTCTGCGGTTGGTAGTCGACAACACCATCAATAATATTAACCGCGCCGAAATTGCCGCCGGCGACTTTGCAACAGATCTCAATCAAAGCCAGAGTCTGCTGGAAAATTGTGACGATATTGCTGATATCAAAAATGTGCTGGCAGGTATTCTGGAAAATACCCGTAAGCTTAGCCAATCGAGCAGCGGCTTAAAACAAGAGCTCGCAGAATCAACACAGGAAATTCTCAAACTGCGTAGCGAGCTGGAAGCCGTCAAACAGGAAGCCCGTATTGATGGCTTAACCGGTCTTTTAAATCGTGGCAGCTTTAATAAAGAATTATCGCAATTATGCCGCAGCGGTCAGGTTAAATTCGCGTTGATATTGTTTGATATTGATAATTTCAAATCAGTCAACGACCGCTTTGGTCATGCACTGGGTGACAAACTGTTACAGTTTTTTGCCACTTTATTGAAAAAACATTGTGATGATTTACATATTGCAGCCCGTTTTGGCGGCGATGAAATGGCCATGCTATTACTGCACAGCAATGCTCAGGAAGCCCGCACGATAGCCGAAGCGATTCGCAGCAGTTTCGCCGATAGCCGGTTGAAAAAGAAAAACAGCCAGGAATCAATTGGCGAAGTCACGGTATCGGTTGGTGTAGATCTGTTTCAGGTTGGTGATTCACCAATGAGCATATTAGAACGTGGCGATCA
>CAYYRO010000001.1:0-5696 GCA_964474075.1 uncultured Methylophaga sp. | reverse complement strand
CAGCTGGCATCATGCAAACTCTTGCCATCGGCCAGCAACAAGCTGCTGACCGACAACATTAATCCCGCGATAATGACTTTCAGTATCAAGCCGGCCGTGCCTGTAAAGCTGCGATCCGCAAGGATGCCGGCGGATGTGAATCATAGACGGCTGAAACCAGCGGATCAGGCGTCAACGTGCTGGCATTTTCTTTATAAAGCGCTACCAGGGCAGTCACCAAATCATCGGCGCTCGACACTGACGCCGCATACTCATCAGCTTCATATTCGTACTTACGTGATAAGTGAGTCAGCAGTGGATGTAAAAAGAAGCTGAACACCGGGATCACCACCATGAACAATACCAAAGCCATCGCCGCATTCATGGTGTCGACACCGAGGCCGGTATAAAACCAGCTTTGCGACGATGCCCAACCCAGCAGTGCCAAACCAATTAAACTTAATACCGCCAGCAGCGCCATATTTTTAATGACGTGTTTGCGGCGGAAATGCCCCAGTTCATGCGCTAATACCGCTTCAATCTGATCTTCATTGAGCGTATTTAAAAGCGTATCAAAAAATACGATACGTTTATTGTTACCCAACCCGGTGAAGTAAGCATTGCCATGACCACTACGACGCGAGCCGTCCATGACAAAAATACCCTGACTCTTAAAACCACAGCGTTTCAATAAATTATCAACACGACTTTCCAGTTGTTGGTCTTTCAGCGGTGTAAATTTATTAAACAGCGGCGCAATAAATGCCGGGTAGGCCCACATCATAAACAGTGCAAAACCCATCCACGCAGCCCACAAATACAGCCACCAAAATTCACCGGTACTGTTCATCAACCACAATGTCGCCCAGATAATTGGCGCACCCATGACCAGCATCAGCAGCAATTGTTTAGCAAAATCACCAAAGAAAACACCCGGCGTGCTGCGGTTAAAACCAAATTTATCTTCCATGACAAAGGTTTTAAACCAGCTGGTTGGCAGTTCCAATAACGAGCCAATCACGAGGAAACTCAGTACAAATAAAATACCGGTTACCGTTGCCGACAGCCCCAGACTTTGCCAGGCGCCGGATAACCAGGCCAAACCACCCCCCAATGTCCAAACCAGCAAAATGACCGCGCCATACAAAGCTTCTGTGCGTTTAAATTGACCTTTTGCGACAGTATAATCGGCCGCTTTTTGATGGGCTTCAAGGCTGATTTGTTCGCTGAAAGCCGCTGGTACATGATCTCGTTTGGCCAGCACATGCCGTTTCTGGCGCAGCGTCAGCCAGACTTCGACACCAGTCATCACTAACAAGGCAATTACAAAAATCCAGGTAAATTCATTCATCATTATTTAAACCAATTAAATTTCTAAAATGTGTCGTGCAGAGTAGCCTTTGATACAATCGCTGGCAACATAGTTCACCCCTTGCCGGCAGCAGAAAGACGGAGACCATGGCTAAAAGTAAAAATAACCTTATCTGGATAGACCTGGAAATGACCGGTCTCGACACCAATAACGATTATATAATTGAAATTGCCACAATCGTCACCGACAGTGAACTGAATGTTCTCGCCGAAGGTCCGATCATCGCCATCAATCAGCCTGATGCGATTCTTGACGGTATGGATGAATGGAATACCAAACAACACAATCGCTCAGGTCTGGTTGAACGGGTGCGCAACAGCACGTATAACGAACAACAGGCTGAAGCCGAAACGCTGGCATTTCTGCAGCAATATGTGCCCGCCAATGTGTCGCCGATGTGCGGTAACAGTATTTGTCAGGATCGCCGCTTTATGGCGCGCTGTATGCCGGCGTTGGAAGCGTATTTCCATTACCGTAATCTTGATGTCAGCAGCCTGAAAGAACTGGCGCGCCGCTGGGCACCGACCGTTGATAAAGCGTTCAAGAAAAAATCTTCGCATCTGGCGATGGACGATATCAAAGACTCAATTCGCGAACTGCAGCATTACCGCGAACATATGATGAAATTGCCAACCGCTGAATAGAGTCTGTCGACCTTCAGTTTCACAACGATTTCACGATGACCGATCGACACTTCGCGGTGATATTTCCTGAAGTGCTGATATGGCTCATTTAAAGCCCCATTTACCCGAGAAAATCTGCCTTATTTGTCAGCGACCATTCAGTTGGCGCAAAAAATGGGCAAGCTGCTGGGATGATGTGAAATATTGCAGCGAACGCTGTCGCCGGCAACGAGGCAGCACATGACATTCTCCGACGGTTTTCCAAAAAATATGGTGCTGCTCGATTGCGAGACCACCGGTGGCAATGCACTGCGGGATCGGATGACCGAACTGGCGCTGATCTTTGTCGAAGACGGTGAAATCACCGGTCGCTGGCAACAGCTGTTTAATCCCGGCCAGCGCATTCCTCCGTGGATCAGCGAACTGACCGGCATTACCGATAGCATGGTTACCGGGCAGCCGACGTTTGCGGAACTCGCCGAAACCATTCAAAACCTGCTGACTGATAAAGTGCTGGTCGCCCACCATGCCCGTTTTGACTATGGCTTTTTGCGCGCTGAATTTCAGCGGGCGGGTATCACGTTTCTCGGTAAAACCCTGTGCTCAGTAAAACTTAGCCGGCGATTTTATCCAGAAGCGCGTCGTCATGGCATCGATGCCATTGTGGCGAGGCTTGGCCTGCATATCGAAAATCGGCATCGCGCCATGGATGATGCCGATGTGATTGGCGAGTTATTCTCACAAATCAGCGCTGATTATAACGCGGCAGAAATTCAACAAGTCTGCCAACAGCTAATGCAGCAAACCCGCCTTCCCAGTCAGCTTGATCCGACAGAAATAGACAAATTGCCTGAGTCACCCGGCGTGTACCAGTTTTATGATGAAAACGGCGCGCTGCTTTATATCGGCAAATCTATCAACATCAAACAACGGGTACTCAGCCATTTTGCTTCGCAGGGCAGCTTACGCAGCAGTGAAATGCAACAACAATTAGCACATATAGACTTTACCGAAACGCCGTCCGATTTTGGTGCGCAATTACTTGAAAATCAGCTGATCAAATCAGAAACACCGCTGTATAACCGCCGACAAACCAAAGCCAAACGCTTATTTCAACTGGCCCTGTCCACCGATAAGCAAGGCTATCAGCGTGTACAGATTGAAATGGCCGATCTCAGTCAACCGCCGGAATTTACCAACCGTTTTGGCCTGTTTCGCAGCCAACGACAGGCGCAGAAAAAGTTATTACAGCTGGTCAGCGATCATCAGCTTTGTCAGCAATTAACCGGTCTGGAGCCAGCTAAAAAAGGCAGCTGTTTTGGTTTTCAGCTGCATAAATGCAAAGGCGCCTGTGCTGGCGTTGAAGCTGCCAGCATTTATAATCTGCGCCTGCAAACGGCGCTGAGCGGCCTGAAAAATCAGGTATGGCCGTGGTCAGGGCCGATTCTGGTCAAAGAATTAGCAATGGATGGTGATGATGATAAAAGCCACTATCATCTAATCGACCAATGGCTGTATCTCGGCCGGGTCAATGATGCCGAGAGTGCCCAACAACGTTTGTCTAAAATTGCTGATGCACCGCAATATTTCGATCTGGATGCCTATAAAATTCAGCTGCGGTTTTTGCTGAAACTGAAACCCAAACAACTGCAAATCCAATCCGTTCCACACTTTGCCGAGGTATGGTCATGAGCCGAACCCATCAACTACTTGGCTATGCTGGCCTAATTCCCTTTATTGGCCTCGCCCTGCTCAACGCTTTGGGGATTTATCCTGCCAGCAGTGAGTGGTTAATGACTTATGCAGCGTTAATTTTCAGCTTTCTTGGCGGACTGCTGTGGCTGGTGTCGATGCAATATGAATTACCCCGGCATGTACCGCTGGTCAGTGTCGGTTTGATGCTTTGGGCCTGGTGCTGGTTGTTATGGCCAGCAGTTAACTGGTTCTGGCTGGCCGCCTGGTCATTTTTGGGTTTATGGTTATACGAAAAATTTTATTTATCATCCGTTTACAGCCCGGCATTTTTGCGAATGCGCGGTCAGCTATCGTTAATCGCCGCGCTCAGTCTGATTTCTGCGGCGCTGGTTAGCGCATGACAAAAAAAGCTTCACGTTTATTGCTTATCCTTGGCGATCAATTAAATCGCGATAGTGTGATCTTTGATGACTTTAGCGCCGAATCCGATCTGCTATTAATGGCCGAAGTCAGTGGTGAATCCACTGAAAACCTATCCAGCAAACAACGCACCGTGGCGTTTTTATCAGCGATGCGGCATTTTGCCGAAGATCTGAAAACGGAAAAATTACCACTGCATTATTACGCTTTAGAAGATGGTATTAAAACGTTTGCAGAAGCGCTTGAGCAGCATCTAAAAAATCAGCCTTTTGACTCGATTCGCTGCGTCTTGCCCGGCGATTATCGGGTGATGCAAGAAATCGCTGACTGGGCAAAAAGTCACAATATCGACATTGAATGGCTGCCCGATCAGCACTTTATCGCCAAGCGCGGTGAATTTAAAAACTGGCTGGCCGAGCGTAAACAACCACGAATGGAATACTGGTATCGCGAGCTGCGAAAAGACCGCAAGATTCTGATGGCTGGTGATAAACCAATCGGCGGCCAGTGGAATTTTGATAAAGATAATCGTAAATCGTTTGGCAAAAATGGCCCGACTGATATACCTGAGCCAACACTGTTTAAAGCAGACAAAATCACCGAACAAGTTATTAAAGACGTTGAGAAACACCTGTCTGATTTACCCGGCAAACTCGATGAATTTGTCTGGCCGGTCACCAGACAACAGGGCCTGAAAGTATTGGCTGATTTTATCGAGCAGCGTCTGAAACATTTTGGCGATTATCAGGATGCGATGTGGACCGAGGAGCCGTGGCTTTATCATTCCAGAATATCGCTGGCGCTGAATCTGAAATTAATCTCGCCACAGGAAGTGATCGATGCCGCGGTTAAAGCCTATGAAAACCAGCAAGCACCGCTGAATGCCGTTGAAGGTTTTATCCGGCAAATTCTCGGCTGGCGAGAATATGTGCGCGGCCTGTACTGGGCGCATGGTAATGACTGGCTGGAAATGAACGCACTCAATGCCCGTCGTGATTTACCGAAACTCTATTGGGATGCCGACACGCAAATGACCTGTCTGCAGCAATCAGTTTCGCAAGTGCTTACTTACGGTTATGGCCATCATATCCAAAGGCTGATGGTGACCGGTTTGTTTGCGTTGTTATGGGGTGTCAAACCCAAAGCGATTCACGAATGGTATCTGGCGATGTATGTCGATGCCGTCGCCTGGGTGGAAATCCCCAATACACTGGGTATGAGCCAATATGCTGATGGCGGTATTGTCGGCTCTAAACCGTATATCGCCAGCGGTGCTTATATCGACCGGATGTCTAATTATTGCAAACAATGTCCGTTTGACCCGAAACAAGCGCATGGCGACAAAGCCTGTCCGTTTACAACGCTCTATTGGGCATTTGTTGAACGCCATCAGGATTTGCTGAGTCACAATCCGCGTCTCGGCATGCAAGTTAAAAACTGGCAACGTAAATCCGAAGACGAACAACAAGCGATTCTCAAGCACGCTGAAAAACTGTACCGACAACTTCCGTAGGATTTGTAATGAGTAACATTCAAGCCGTCTGGCTACGCAACGATTTACGACTGGATGATCACCCGGCGCTTATTAAAGCGCAGGCTCAGGGGCC